>CANHVE010000009.1 GCA_947464015.1 Saprospirales bacterium
AAAATCAAAATATCCTTCTAATTATTTTTATTTTAATAAAATTAGTTTTTGCCTAAAAGTACCATCTCATTCATTTGTATTTCAATAATATATTTCTTTATACCATCTTTATCTACATAGTTTCTATTAATGAGTTTGCCTTCAATAGCCACATCTTTGCCTTTTTCTAAGAATTTCTCTACTAAATCAGCATTTTTATCCCAAGCAATAATATTATGCCATTGTGTTTCAGTAATTTTTTCTCCTTTTGCATTCTTATACGATTCATTCGTAGCAATGCTAAATCGGGCTAATCGTTTTTTTCCTTCTAATGCTTTAATTTCTGGATCGGCTCCTAGTTTACCAATCAATTGTACACGGTTTCTTAATGAATTCATGGTTTTTGTTTTTAATTTTTTTTTAATGAATGTTTTAAGTTAAATAATATGTCTTGCGCAAAACATGAATGTAAAATTATTTTACTCTGCAATATTTATTCAAAATTTACAATTATTCGGTTATTAAGCATTTATTATCGTTACTAAGTACTTGTAAATAGATAAATGTATTTTTTAACAAAATTCCTTCTTCAATAAGCAAACCTTTTTAATAATCATATGTTATTTAATGGTATCTTCGTTACTATATATATCTTATGAAATTTGTGCTTATTCATATATTTTTTTTTGGTTTGAGCCATATGCTTATAGCTCAAGGGAATACCATTTCAACTGATAGTATACCGTTTACGAAAATCTTAATACCCAAAGCTCCACTCATCAATAATCAACCTTTAAATAAACTACCTAATTATTATACCCCATCACTAGGTGTTTTTTGTAAAGCAGAATTAGTGTTACAAAAACAACTTAATATGCCTATCAAATTCAGATTAGGAACACTTCAATATTGCGATAAATACGAAGGAAAGCACTAATAGGGCATATGTTTTAGTTTAAAATACATGCTTTTCTTACTGATTTTACTAAAAAAATACTTAAAATATGAGTAATTTTATACCTTAAATACTAAACATGGGTTTATTTGATTTTTTTAGTAAAAAGGAACATAAAGAAGACTTAAATAAAGGTCTTGAAAAAACCAAAGAAAGCTTTTTTAGCAAACTTACGAAGGCTGTTGCAGGTAAGACTGCAGTTGATGATATGCTCCTAGATCAAGTGGAAGAAGCTTTGATGAGCGCAGATGTAGGATTAGAAACGACAGTTAAAATTATAGATCGAATCGAAAAACGAGTAGCCACCGATAAATACGTTGGGGAAGGTCAATTTATGCGTATGCTCAAAGAAGAAATTCAAGAGTTACTGCTAGAAAATAAGACGGAAGATTTACATTCATTTGATATAAGTAAAGGGATTTCTCCTTATGTAATTATGGTGGTAGGGATTAATGGTGTAGGTAAAACAACTACTATTGGTAAACTTTCCTACCAATTAAAGTTAGCGGGTAAAAATATTCTGTTAGGTGCCGCTGATACCTTTAGAGCAGCTGCTATCGAACAGTTAGATGTTTGGGCAAAAAGAGTAGATGTGCCTATTATCAAGAAACAAATGGGTTCCGATCCTGCTAGTGTGGCATTCGACACCCTAGAGTCAGCTAAAGCGAAAGGATATGACACGGTTATTATTGATACTGCTGGCCGACTGCATAATAAATTAGGTTTAATGAATGAACTTACCAAAGTAAAGACGGTAATGAAAAAAGTTTTCCCAGATGCTCCACATGAAGTTTTACTGGTTTTAGATGCTAGTACAGGTCAAAATGCTATTATTCAAGCTCGAGAATTTATGAAAGCTACAGAAGTAACCGCGATAGCGCTCACCAAATTAGATGGAACGGCTAAAGGAGGTGTAGTATTAGGTATTTCAGACCAATTTAAAATTCCAATCAAATTTATAGGGGTGGGTGAGGCTATTGATAAACTTCAAGTATTCAATAGAAAAGAATTCGTAGATAGTCTTTTTGCTGATTAAATAAGGGTACAAACAAATCCAACTAAAAGTAATACAGGAAGTAATTTCAATCATTATTTTTTCCTTATTTACCATTTTCTTGTTTAAAACTGAAACATTTAAATGGAATCATATCCTTTGTTTTCCTAATACTTGCCGTTTATTTCGCATTTAAAAAATAATACACAATTTCCTGCTTTTACACGTGGATAAATAGCAGACTTTACCCTTTGATTATTAAATAATTTAGCACGTTTATTTAATTAATATATTATGAAGAAATTACTACTAGTTTTTTGTACCACTTTTGTGCTATGTTTTTCTGTAACTCAAGTATATGCTCAAAAACAAAATGGCGGTGTGAAAGGCTTTATCTTAAATGATAAAAATGCTGAGCCCTTACCTTTCGCCACTGTATTATTAGCAGGTACAACCAATGGAAGTGTTACCGACGTTAATGGTTTCTTCAATATAGTAAATGCACAGCCTGGCTCGTATAAATTAGTTGTAAAATATATCGGTTATACTTCAGATACTTCAGATATTACTATTGTTGCTGGTGTTACACAAAACATTAAAATTAAATTAAAGGAAGAAGAAAGTTTTTTGACTGAAATCAAAATAGATGCTAAACGTCAAGAACGTAAAACTCAAACGCAAGTTTCTACTATTTCATTTAATACCAAAACCATCGATAAAATTCCTACCATTGGAGGAGAACCTGAATTAGCGCAGTTTTTACAAATTATCCCAGGGATTGTTTTTACGGGTGATCAAGGTGGACAAATGTATGTGAGAGGTGGTTCGGCCATCAACACTTTGTTTTTGTTAGATGGTATGCCGGTATATAATCCATTTCACTCTATTGGTTTATATTCAGTATACGAAACAGAAATTATTAAAAACGTAGATGTACTTACAGGTGGTTTCCCAGCTGAATATGGCAATCGAACGAGTGCAGTAATTGATGTCACTACCCGTGATGGAAATAAAAAACAAATTAGTGGTAAGGTAAGTGGTAATCCTTTTATGGCAAAAGCAATTGTAGAAGGTCCATTATGGAAATACAAAGAAGATAAAGGAATAGGAACTTTTATTATAACTGGCAAATATTCTTATATCGACAAAACAGCGAAAGGAATTTATCCATGGGTGAGTGCAGGAATTCCGTATAGCTTTCAAGATATTTATGCAAAGTCTACCTTCAGTACTAAAAGTGGTAGTAAATTAGAATTATTTGGTTTCAATTTTAGAGATCGTGCGAACTTTATCAATATCGCTGATACTCGTTGGAATGCATTTGGTGTGGGTGCTAATTTCGTATTGGTACCTGTTAAAGGTAAATTCTTCTTTAATACTACTTTTAATTATTCAAGTTATAAATTAAATCAAACCGAACAAGATAGCAAGCCTCGTAATACTTCTATTGGTGGATTTAACTTAGCTATGAATTTTACTTACTATGTAAAAAATGGAGATATTAAATACGGTATTCAAGTTACAGGATATAAAACAGTGATGGAATTTTATAATGGTTTAGGATATAAAATTGACCAAAATCAAAATACAACAGAATTTGCTGCTTATGCTAAATATAGAAAAAACTTCGGTAAACTAGTGTTCGAACCAAGTATTCGTATTCAATACTATGGCTCTTTAGGCGAATTTTCTCCTGAACCGCGTTTACGTCTGAAATATAATGTACATGATAAATTCAGAATTAAAATGGCTACTGGTATGTATTCACAAAATTTTATCAGTACTAAATCGGATAGAGATGTGGTGAACTTATTTAACGGATTTTTATCTGGTCCTGAAGATCAATTAACTAAAATAAATGGTCAAGAAGCTAAAAGTAAATTGCAAAAAGCTATTCATGCTATCGTTGGATTTGAATATGAACCGCTTAATAATCTAACAATCAATTTGGAGCCTTACTTCATTTACAATACTCAATTAATTAATATCAATAGAAATAAATTATTTCAAAATGATCCTAATTATATGATTGAAAAAGGATATTCTTATGGAGTAGATTTCTTAGCTAAATATGAAAGCAAAAGATTATTTGTTTGGTTAGGCTATTCCCTTGCATGGGTGAAAAGAAATGATGGTACACAAATTTATCCGCCTCACTTCGATCGTAGACATAATGTAAATGTATCTGCATCTTACTCATTTGGTAAAAAATTAAATTGGGAAGTGAGCGCTCGATTTAACTTAGGTAGCGGTTTCCCATTCACTCGCACCTCTGGATTCTATGAAGATTTACAATTAGATCAAGGGATAAGCAATAATGTATATGGCGAGAATGGAAATGTAGGTATTATGTATGAAACAAAACTTAATAACGGTCGATTACCTATCTATCACCGTCTTGATCTAGGTGTTAAAAAGAAATGGCAAGTGGGTAAAAGAATATTGATTGAATTGAATGTAGGAGTATCAAATGTATACAATAGAAATAATTTATTCTATATCAACAGAGTTTCGCAAGAAAAAATATATCAATTGCCTATACTACCTTCTTTAGGTTTTTCGTTTAAGTTCTAATAAAAAGATAAGATGATACAAAACAAAATAATTTATACTCTTCTCTTTATTTTTTCGCTTTCGGGTGCTTTTGCTCAAGAGTCGCAATCGATGATCGATAATCAAGAACATTATAAAAATGGTCTTGCATTATATGAATCCGGACAGCTATTAGCGGCTCGTAAAGAATTTGAAATATATGTTGAAACCTATAAACGTCCTATTCAAAACGAACAACCAATTAAATACAGCAATGCATTTTATTATATAGGTGCTGTTGCAACCGATTTACAACAACCCGATGCAGAAAAAATATTGTTAGATTATATTCATAATTCTTATGAAACCTTTTTGAGAAGATTAGCTTATTTTCAACTAGGTAAAATTGCACTTCGTAAAAATGAATATGATAATGCTATCTCTTGGTTTGAAAAAGTTACTAAAAAAGATTTATCTAATACGCAGCGAACAGAATATAATTTTAAATTAGGCTATGCGTATTTTGTAAATAAGGATTTTGATAATGCCAAACAATTATTCAAAGAGGTAAAATCTTTTGATAATCCCTATGCTAATGATGCGAATTATTATTATGGGTATATCGCCTTTGCAGATGGAGATTATAATGCAGCGCAAAATAGTTTTGAAGCGATTCAAAATTTAGAAGCCTATAAAAATTCTGTTCCTTATTATTTAGCGCAAATTTATTTTGTAAAGAAAAATTATGATAAAGTAATTGCTTATGCAAAGCCTTATGCCAATGACGATAAATTGAAATATCAAACGGATATGTGGCAGTTGATGGGGCAATCGTATTATTATAAAAATGATTATACTAATTCGGCATTCTATTTGAAAAAGTATATAGATAAAACGCCAAAAGTTAGAAAAGAAATAATTTATCAATTAGCATTCTCGCAATATAAAACCAATAATATTGATCAAGCGATTATGAATTTCAAACAACTAAATGTGTTGGATGATTCACTGGGTCAAAATGCTATGTATGCACTTGCCAATTGTTATTTGAAAAAAAATGATAAAGCAGAAGCACGCACCGCATATGCAGCGGCTATGCGAATGAATGGAGATGCTTCTATTAAAGAATTAGCAAGTACCAATTATATTAAGTTGTCTTATGAATTAGAAGAATATACCACTGTTGTTGCTGCAGCTCCTGATTATATAAATAATTATCCGGGTTCAGATCAATTAGATGATATGAATCAAATGTTGGCTACTTCTTTACTGAAGACTAAAAATTTTAAAGAAGCTATCAAAGTTATTGAGAGTATCAAAAATAAAAATGCCACGTTGAATAAGGCATATCAACAAGTTTGTTATTATAGAGGAGTGCAAGAGTTTAACGATAAAAATACAGATGCCTCTATTGTATTGTTAGATAAATCGCTTTCATTTCCTATTGATAAAGAAATTCAAGGAGAAGCGCTTTTTTTAAAAGGCGAAATATATTATAATCATAATCAATACACAAAAGCAGCCGTTGAATATGATAAATATATTCAAGTTGCTCAATTAGGCCATTTAAATAATCCCAACACTAATGTTTTTAAAGCCTATTACAATCAAGGTTTTGCCTACCTAAAAGAAAAACGTTATGATGTGGCTATAGGTTCTTTTGTAAAATCAATTCAAAATTATGCAGCTGTTGAAGCAACTACAGATAATAAAATCATTCTTTATGATAGTTATTTACGTTTAGCAGATTGCTATTATATCACCAAAGATTTTACAAATGCTTTACCTAATTATAGTAAAGTTCAAAAAGAAAGTACTATCAATAAAGATTATGCAAGCTTTCAAGTGGCTATGTTATACGGGTTCTTAAACAGAGATAAAGATAAAGTAGCAACGCTTCAAAATATTATCAGTGCCAATCCTAATTCAACTTTTGCAGATAAAGCACTTTTCGAAAAAGGGATTACCTATCAACAAGATTTAGAAGATGTAAATAGTGCCATGCTTGCTTTTAATGCTTTGTTAAATGATTATCCTAATAGTTCATATCGCCCTTATGCATTATTACGTTTAGGCTTAATTAATTTTAATTTAGGAAATAATGATAAAGCACTTGGATATTATAAACAAGTAGTCAATAATTATCCTAAGTCAGATCAAAGCAAAGAAGCTTTATCTATTATGCAAGAAATATATGTGAGTCAAGGCAAACCAGATGCCTATATCGATTACTTACAACAAAGCAATATTGATGTGACAGCCAGTACTCAAGATTCGCTTTTTTATAAAGCTGCAGAGGAAAGATATTTTAATGCAGATTGCAATGCAGCCATTCCTGCATTTGAAAAATATTTAACAAAATTTCCTGCTGGTTATTTTGTTGATGAAGCAAGTTATTATAGTGCAGATTGTCATTATAAAGCTAAAAATTATACGGAGGCCTTGAAATATTATGAGTCGTTAACTGAAAAGCCAACCTCTATTTATTATGAAAGAGCACTTAAAAGATGTGCTACTATTTCATTCTTATCACTTAAAGATTATATCAAATCAGAAAAGTATTATGGAATATTATATAATTTAAATAAAGGTAAAGACGAAGAATTTGGTTATTTGATGAATGCTTTACGTAGTTCTTATTTAAGTAAAAATGATGATGCATTACTAAAATATTGTAATGAAGTTAGCATGCATCCAAAAGCAAGTGTTCTTGATATTACAGAGGCTAAATACTATAGTGCAGGAGTATTGTATGATCGTAAAGAATTTGATAATGCTTTGAAAGATTATCAATATGTAGCCAATGGTAAAGCTAGTGCACAAACGAGTGAAGCCAATTATTATTTAGCAGAAATATTATTCCAAAAACAACAATATCAAGCTTCTATGGATACAGCCTTTGCAATCAAAGATAAAGTAGAAGGATATGATTATTGGTTGGCTAAATTATTTACATTAATTGCTGATGATTATATGATGCTTGGCAATACTTATCAAGCAAAAGCTACATACGAAAGTGTTTTAGAAAACTATAATGAAGATAAAGCTTTAGTAGATGAAATTAAAGAAAAACTCGAAAAAGCAAAAGCTGCTTCTCTCATCAAAAGTAATTTGGATATGAGTACCGATACATTACAAACAGTACCCTTAGAAGAAATTAAATAAATAAAAATGAAAGAGATAATGCATCGTAAATTAAATTATATATTCGTACTACTACTTTTATTTGTAGTAAGTAATCATACCTTATTTGCCCAAGGAAATAATGATGATCTGAATAATAAAGTGGTAGTTGTGAAAGAAGCTCAAGTAAGTATCCAAGAAGGGGATAAAGTTATTTTTGTTCCTCAAATTATTGAAAAAGAAATTCCTGCACCTTACTTTGAATGCACTACCGAAGATAAGTTTATCAATATAGATTATACTCCTACCAATTTAAAAGCACAAGCCATTAAAAAAGAAGCTCCAGTAGAAGCTCAAAATTCATATCTTAAAATTGGTTTTGGTTCGCTGTTATCTCCTTATGCCGAATTAAATTATAATGATATAGTAAAACAAAAATTTACTTATGGTATGAAGTATAAATTTTCAATGGCTCAAGGTAAATTAGAAAATCAAAAAATGAATCAACACCTGGCGGGTATTTATGCGGATTATGTGGCACATAAAAATTTAAAACTAGGATTTAATTTAAATTTCGATAGAAATACCCATCATTTTTATGGCTATAATTTAAATAATGATACAACAGATTATTTAGCTCCTGCAATCCGACAAATAATTAATCATTTTGATGCCAAAGTATATGCGACTAATCCTACTAAAAACAAATGGAAAGTAGATTATAAACAAACGCTTGGATTCTCTTATATGTTTGCTAAAAATAAAAATGTGGAATATGCGATTTATGGTACAACTAATTTCACAAAACAATTCTTAAAAAAACATTTCTTAAATGTTGATTTCACTTTTGATATCAATAAACTAACTTATCTAGGTATTACAGATTCTATTAAAAGAAATATCTTTAATGCTGGTGCTTCTTATAGTTTTGATGATGATAATTGGAATTTAAAAGCTGGATTACGTTTAGCATTCGACCAATCAACTACATACTTGTTTCCTAATTTAATTACCGAAAAAAGATTATACAAACATTACTTGATTTTCTATTCTGCGTGGAATAGAGAACTTCAAAAAAATACCTATTACTCATTCGTTTCTCAAAATCCTTATATCAATACGATTTTGGATATTAAAAATACGACGGTAGAAAATAGAATTGCTGGGTTTAAAGGAACGATTCAAAATTTCGACTATGATATTCGATTTACAAACAAAGTAGTAAAAAGAATGCCGCTATTTGTGAATGATATTACTGATATGAAACGCTTTAATGTGATTTATGATAGAAGTGTTCAAGTAATTAATCTACAAGTAGAAGCTTCATACACTTATAACGCCAATTTAAAGTTTGATTTCACCGGAAATTATTTCCTTTATGAGCCATTAGACGAACTAAAAGCATGGCATATGCCTGCTTTAACCGGTAATTTACGTGCTACTTACTTCTGGAACAACAAGTTACAGACTTATATCGACATTTTTGGCTTAACTGGGGCTTATGCAAAGGCCAAAGATGGTAGTGCAATAAAGCTGAAAGGTGCCGTAGATATTAACCTTGGAGGCGAATATAGGGTACATAAATATATAGGCGTTTTCTTAGATGCTAAAAATATTGCCCACATGAAATATCAAAATTATTATCTTTATCCTCAATTTGGAGCAAATGTTACCATAGGCGTCCGATTGAGATATTAGATGAAAGTTGAAAAATACATACTAGAATTACTTAAAAAACACGAATGTGTAGTGATACCAAACTTTGGTGCATTTATCGCACAACGTATTGCTGCCACACATTTTCCTATTGAGCATAAATTCTTTCCACCTAGCAAACAAGTATCTTTTAATAGATTGCTACAATCTAATGATGGGATGCTGATTCAATATATAGCTGCTCAAACAAAAAGTAACTATAATGAGGTGCAAATTCAATTGAATAAATTAATCCAAGAATGGAATGAAAATTTAGAAAATAATCAAACTATTATTTTAAAATCGATAGGTAAAATTTATAAAAATCTAGATAATACCATTCATTTTGTTGCTGATATTACTGATAATTTAGATTTGTCTTCATACGGATTATTACCTACTAAACATATTCCTATTAATAGAAATACTGAAAAATCATTATTAAAAAAATCTGCCTTAATTGAGAATGTTGTAATCAAAAAGTCGAATAATCTTAAATTAGAAAGCGAAAGAAGAAATAAAAATAGAAAAAGAAAATTTGTGACAAGTATCGCCGCATCTCTAATTCTAGGTATTGCTTTTTTACAATTATTCTTCTTTTTAGAAGCTCCTTTTTCAATGAATGAAGCTAATTTCATTTCATTTGTATCTTCTAGCCATACTAATAATACAGCCCAAACGGGATCAATTATTAGTAATTCAAAAACTAATATGCCAACTCTTTTAAAAGATGAAGTAATTATTCCAAAAACTAATGATATTATAGCAACATCTATTGATTTGATTGCATCTAATACTATTTCACAGAAACCAACTGCTACTACAGAAGCTTATTACATTATATTAGGTTGCTTTAAGGAAGTTAAAAATGCCGATAAATTAGTGGCTAAAATTACTCGGGAAGGAAATACACCTTATCGAAAAGTAAATCAAAATGGCTCTATTCTAGTAGGTAAATTTGCCAGTTCTAATGCTAACGAAGCTCAATCGATGCTTCAACAACAATTACAAGTGCAACCAGATGCTTGGATGAAACACATTAAATAGTCATGCTTAAGTAATTTGTTGATAATTAATAAGCTACTATTTTGATTTTCAATTTTTTTTTAGTAGATTAGTTGAAACAAACTATTTGTACTATGGCACAAGTTGATGAGAAAATTCATAAAATTGCTGCACGTAGAGTCAATTTCAAGATTGCAGCAAGTATTCTTCTATTATTCAATATCATGTTCTGGGTTTTAGGTATTGTGGGCTATGGTGGTTCTAAACCTCCTATGCTCTATTATTTATTAGCAACTTCAATAGTATCATTTTCTATTGTATTTGGATTGTATTTAAATGCCTATCGTCCATTTAACAAAAATGTACATAAAGAAGAAATAGAAAAATTGATTGAAGAAGAAGAGTCTCACGTTTAATTTGTATATTTCAGCAAATTGTTTTTTTATGTTTATTGGAAAGGCCAAAGGCGATATTACTGCTTTTGTGAAAGGGGTTGGTATGCTAGGGTATGGAATGTATTTCAATACGATGAAAGAAATTGCGACTCCTTTGTATTGTAGATCTTTTGTTTTTAAAAATTCAAGTAATCAACTAGTTATTCTTGCTATTTGTGAATTAGCCTTTATCACAGATAGTTTAAAACAAGGGGTTTTAAAAAAACTAGCATCTTATCATATTCAAGAAGAACAGCTTTTACTTCTAGCACAACATACACATAGCGGTCCTGGTGGTTTTTCATTCTATGCTTTATATAACTTTACTTCACCGGGTTTTGTAAAAGAAATTTATGATTCTTTGGTCGATAAAATAGCGGCTACTATAATTACTTCACTACAATCTTTTCAAACAGCTAGAATTAGTATTGCAAAATCTACTTTTGCAGAAGACATACCTATAGCATTTAATAGATCGCTAGATGCTTATAATCAAAATAAAGAGGTCATTCCTCTTATTCATGAAGAACGACATAAGGCTGTTAATAGAGAAATGACATTACTACATTTCGAAGATCAATATCAAAAACCAATTGGCTCTATCAACTGGTTTGGCGTACATACAACAAGTATTTCGAATGATAATCATGCTCTATGTAGCGATAATAAAGGATATGCAGCTACATACTTAGAAAATGAAATGGATGCTGATTATATAGCTGCATTTGCACAAGGGGCTTGTGGTGATATCAGTCCCAAATTTATTTTCAATCCCAAAAGAAAAGAACAACGTGGACATTGGGAAGGTAAATTTCACGATGATTTTGAAAGTGCAAAATACAATGGACAATTACAATTTAAAAAAGCATTAGAGATTATTGAATCTACAGATAAAATTAATCTTCAATCAGAAACCATTCAATCTTATATCCAATATTTCGATTTTTCGAATGTCTCCATTGATAAGGCATACACTGGCGGACTAGAAGGAAAGTTTACTTCACCTGCTTGTCAAGGGATGGCCTTTTTAGGAGGCTCTAAAATGGATGGTCCCGGTGCTCCTCGCGTAGTTGAAGTGATTGGTAAAAAAATGGCTCGTGCCATTAAAAATAATGAATTAAATGCCAAAAGATTTACAGACGCTGAACGAAAAGAAATTATTCGTAAATATGAAGCGCAAGGTCCAAAAGATATTATCATCGAATCTGGAATTGGAAAAATACTAGGAACAGCTGATATTAAAAATGTGGTACTACCCGGAATATTCGATGGGGGTATTAAAAATATGAAAAAACAACATCGTAACGGAGCTTTAATCACCAAATCTTGGACTCCTCAAATCTTACCTCTTCAATGGGTACAAATAGGAGAGTTGTTATTAGTCGGATTCCCTTTTGAAATTACTACTATAGCTTCTTATCGATTACATAAAAGTATTTGTGAGCTTGTGGTTGATTCTAATATAAAAGAAGTAATTCTTTGTCCTTATGCCAATTCATATAATGGTTATATCACCACTTTTGAAGAATATCAAATACAGATGTATGAGGGTGGACATACGGTTTTTGGAGAATGGAGTTTAGCTGCGCTACAAACTTGTTTTAAAAATGTATATACGAATATCAAAAATCAAAAAACAGATCATACTATTCAACCACTTGAATTTAGCGAAGAAGAAATTCAAAAACGTTCGTATAAAGCATAAGTAGATTTAATCCATATTCTTTCTGTGTATATCTTACGTTTTGTATGTCAGGATTTATCTCTAAATATGTAGTCTAAAATTTGTCCTATGGTATTGAATTATGTATGGATTGCATTTTTTGTAATTGCTTTTATAATTGCTTTAGTAAAGTCATTACTAGTAGGTAATTTCGAAATATTTACGATTATCGTTGAATCGATGCTTAAAACGGCTAAAGCTTCTGTAGTTGACATAGGCCTACCTTTAGCAGGTACCATGATATTTTTTCTAGGCTTAATGAAAATTGCCGAAAGGGCTGGTGCTATTAATTTTTTATCTCGATTATTAAATCCTTTTCTCATCAGATTATTTCCCGAAATTCCCGAAAATCACCCAGCGATGGGAGAGATGGTCATGAATTTTTCAGCTAATATGTTAGGACTAGATAATGCAGCAACTCCCTTCGGATTAAAAGCGATGAAAAGTTTAGAAGAAATTAATCCCAATAAAGGCACTGCGAGCAATTCGCAAATAATGTTCTTGGTATTGCATACCAGCGGACTTACACTCATTCCTCTATCAATTATTAGTTATAGAGTAGCAGCTAATAGTTTAGAACCTTCAAGCATTTTTATTCCATGTGTTTTAGCAACGTTATCAGCTACTCTCGCTAGTGTGCTTATCGTTGGTATTAAACAAAAATTAAAATTCGATAAAGTGCTTCTAAGTTGGTTAGGTGGTATTTTAGCTTTTATAATTGGGATTTTAGTACTGATAAATAATATGCCAATAGCTTCGAAAGAGGCATTAACCAAACACAGCGGCAATATTATTATGTTAGCCTTGATTGTCGGAATTATTTTAGGCGGCCTTTGGAAAAAATTAAATGTATTTGATACGTTTGTAGAAGGCGCTAAAGAAGGCTTTGATGTAGTAGTGAAAATTCTACCTTACTTAGTAGGGATGCTTGTTTCTATCGCAGCTTTTAGAGAATGTGGGGCTTTAGCATATATTACAGATGGTATTAAATATGTAGTTATAGCTATGGGATTGAATACCGATTTTGTAGATGCACTACCAGTTGCAATTATGAAACCATTCAGCGGAAGTGGAGCAAGAGGATTACTATTAGATATATTTGATAAAACAAAAAATCCATTACTCGGTCCCGATTCTTTCGCAGGTAAAATGGCTAGTATATTTCAAGGGAGTGCAGATACCACTTTCTACATTGTGGCACTTTACTTTGGAAGTGTTGGAATCAAAAATGTTCGTTATGCTGTTTGGGCTGGATTATTGGCCGATTTTCTGGGTGTCATTGCTGCAATTGGGATTGCCTATATATTCTTTGCTTAATTCTAATCGAAAAATAAATTTATATAGTATAAAAAAAAGTCGGAATATCATTCCGACTTTTTTATTTATACTATACCTAATATCTGATAATCAGGTCTTGCTTATGTATTATACACCAAATCCTGCATGATCTGAACTGTAATTTCCTTCTCTATGATTTTTTTCCCAATCATATACACGAACAATATCTCTATTGCTGATTATCCCTTTGATTTCACCGTTTTCAGTGACTGGTAATGCTTGGAAATTACCCATGCTCAAAATATCTAAAATCTCTTCTAAGGTAGCATTTTCACCAACACTGGTCACATTTTTAGTCATGAAATCACCAACACTATATTTTTCATCTAAATTGGAATAGCTCACATTATTGGAATTTGCAGATTCTTTAGCTACTAATTTAAAAAGATCATTTATACTAATAATACCTACTAGCTTATCGTTTTCAGAGATAGGTAAATGTTGGATTTTATAAGAAGTCATAAATTCTATTAATTGACTAGGCTTATTCGAAGTATTCGCTACAATTACTTTTTTAGTCATTATTTGCTTTGCTAAAATTTTTGTACTCATGATGTTTTTTATTTAAAATTAAGAATGTATTTTATTTACCAAAAAGTTTTAATATATCATTACCAAAGGTAAAGGCCATTAAGGCTAATAATATGACCATCCCTACAGTTTGAATTTTTTCTAATACTTTTGGATTAATTGGTTTTCGAATAATGGCTTCTATACCCAATAATATGATATGTCCTCCATCTAAGGCTGGTATTGGTAATATATTCCCAAACGCTAATGCCATAGAAATAATGGCCGTTAATAAAAAGAATCTCGACCAATCCCATTGTTTAGCAAATAATTTAGTTAATCCAATCGGACTACTCACACTTTCTCGTACTGGTAATTGTCCAGAAAATAATTTGGAATAACCTTTCATTTGTAAAGTAATAATACCAAAGGCATCTTTAATACCATACGAAATAATTTCCCCTGTGGTATATGCTTGTGTTTGATAATACTTTTCTAAAGATACCATAGGGAAAAATCCTATCGTTCCTTGTGTATCTGTTTTGATTTTTAAATCGTGTAATATGCCATTGCTATTTACAGTGATTACTACTTCTTTTTCTTTGCGTGTTCCTAAATAATATTTAAATTGCTCAAAGTTTAAGATAGGCATAGAATCTATGGCAACTATTGTATCATTTACTTTCATGCCCATTTTATAAGCCTCTCGATTAGGGTCTAATGAATCTACAAAAATCGAATTATGCATATAGGTAAGGAATGGTTCATTTGCCATTCGCTTAAAATATTTTCCAGGAATATTTATTTCTACTTCTTTACCATCTCTATCTACTACTACTTTCGACGCTAAATATAATTTGGTTCCCAACATATCTTCATTGGTTCGAGTAGGTGTTTTTCCATCGATACGGATGATTTTATCACCCATTTTAAAACCAATTGTATCAGCTAATGGAAACGTATATACACCATATTGATTAAAAGATGTGCTAGGTATATACTCTTTCTTAAAAGCACCTAAAAATAGCATGTAAAATAATATACCAAAAATGACATTCATCACTATCCCACCAATCATCACTATAAATCGTTGCCATATCGGTTTAGCTCTGTAATCATCTGGTTGCATTGGGGCATTCATCTCTGCTTCATCCATACTCTCATCTACCATCCCTCCAATTTGCACATAACCTCCTAGAGGAAACCATCCTAAACCATATTCTGTTTCTCCTCTCTTAAATTTAAATAAGGCAAAATTTAATAAAGTGGGAACTGGAAATAAGAAGTCGAAAAATAAATAGAATTTTTTTACACGGATACCAAACATTCTTGCTGCTAAAAAATGACCTAGTTCATGAACAAAAACCAATATCGTAAGTGAAAGGAGCAATTGCCCAACCTGTATAAGTGTACCCATTAATTTATTTAATTATTTTTAGTAGCACAAAGTTAAACATTAATTAGCTTATTTATATTCTTTGTGTTGTATTCAATTAATTTAACTTTGAGCTTTATTATTATTTAAAATTTAATTCTTATGCAGCCAAATGCTCAAATATTTGATGAAATAGTAAATAATCGTCGTTCTACACGAAAATTTGATACTGAAGCACCTTTTGATACTGAAGCTGTAAGCCGTAGTATCGATCGTGCTATTTTATCTCCCAATAGTAGTAATATGCAATTATGGGAGTTCTATCGAGTTAGAGATAAAGAAAAAATCGCGCATTTAGCGAAATTATGTTTTGGCCAAGGTGCCGCATCTACTGCCAGTGAATTACTTATAATTGTTACCCGATTAGATAAATGGAAAAGTCGACAACAATTAAATTATGCCCAAATTCAGAAGCAATTTGAAGGCAAGCCTATTGGTAAAACTGAAAAACGTGCACTCGATTATTATGGTAAATTAATGCCTTTATTCTATAGCCATGATCGCCTAAATTTCATAAATACATTCAAAAAAATATTTACCTGGTTTAGAAGCCTTACTCAATTAACTTATTGGCAAGTATCTTATTATGATTTAAGAACTATCGTTCATAAAAGTGCCGCTCTTGCCGCTCAAACTTTTATGCTAAGTATGACTGCCGAAGGCTATAGCACCTGCCCCATGGAAGGTTTTGATTCGAAAAAAGTTAAGTCATATTTAAATCTGCCTGCTGGAGCTGAAATTAATATGATTATCGGTATGGGGCTAGGTTTAAAAGAAGGAGTTTATGGCGAACGTTTTCGAATTCCACGAAATCAGGTAGTATTTGAATTGTAAGTATTTGCACTTACATTTGTATATTGAAAACAAAATCATCCCATTTAACTCCTATTACGGTTATTTTTATATGTCTAATCCTCGATTTTCTTGGGTTAGGACTTATATTGCCAGTACTCAATAATATTTTTAAAGATCCTAGCGCCGATCTATTCAGACACGAAACGACTCAACAGTATCGCAATGCAATGTATCTTATTTCTTATTCACTTTTTTTTCTGGCTACCTTTTTCGGTGCACCTGTAATTGGCGCTTTATGCGATAAATATGGACGAAGAAAATTAATAATTTTTACCGCCAGCTCCACAGCGGTCTCAACTACGATTGTTCTAGCGGGGATCTGCTTCAACGCTCTTCTATTAGTTTTTTTAGGGAGATTAATTGCGGGGCTTTTTAGTGGGATGCTCATCGTACTGCAAAGTAGTATCGCAGATATTAGTCACCCCAGTCAAAAAGCAAAAAATTTTGGCATCATCGGAATTGCTTTTGGTATAGGGTTTTCCATTGGTCCAATATTGGGTAGCTTACTGAGTGATTCAAAAATAAATGATTCTTTTGGTTATTATTTACCTTATACTTTAGCAACTATCATTAATATTATAAATGTTGTTTTTATTTTTTTCTTTTTTAAAGAAACTTTAAGCTCTAATAAACAAATACAAATCAATTATTTCAAAGGCTTGACGAATGTTCAAAATGCTTTTAAAAATATTACTTTACGTACCATTTTTGTAATTATTTTTATTCTTGCTACAGGTTTCTCCCTCTACTTACAAAATTTCCAATCGCTTTTAATAGACATTTATCAATTAAATAAATTACAAATCGGAATCGCTCTTTTATATGTTGGTTTATGGATTGCTCTTGCTCAAGGATTTATTTTACGGATTCTATTAAAATATTTAAAACCATGGCAAATATTAAAGTTCTCAATTCCAATGATGGGGATCTCTTTTATTTTGCTTTTACTTACCAAGAGTACTTTATCTTTCTTTTGTGTAGTTCCTCTATTATGCATTAGTCAAGGTTGTACCTTCCCTAATACATTATCCATAATTTCTAATAATACGGCTGACGATACACAAGGGGAAGCACTCAGCATCAATCAAAGTGTACAATCTTTAGCTTCTTCCATGCCATTACTCTTAGCATATCTTGCTGCCCATTATCAAAGCTTTACTTTGCTTTTTGGTGCCGCTTGCGCATTTATAGCATATATAATTTATATCTATAACTTAAATGTCTATAAAAGCAATAATTAAAAGCTAAAATTATTTCCTTTTTTATTTGTTATTTTGCTTTGTGAATCAAATACAGAAATTCTTACTATTTCCGCTTCTAATCATAGTTTTACTTTTTAGTAAATGCGCTAATATAATTCCTCCTTCCGGTGGCGAAAAAGATATCCAAGCTCCAACCGTTATAAAAGCTTCTCCACCTTTAGAATCAATAAATTTTAAAGCCAAGCAAATTACTATTGAATTCGATGAGTATTTCAATCTTGATAATCCTGCTCAACAAATAGTGATTTCTCCTCCAATGAATAAAAACCCTGAGTATACAATCGTAGGTAAAAAATTAATCATCAATCTAAAAGATAATTTATTGCCCAACGTAACCTATAACATAAATTTTGGCGATGCTATAAAAGATTTTAATGAAGGGAATATCTTAAAGAATTTTTCATATGTTTTCTCAACAGGTAATTATGTCGATACCTTTCAATTGGAGGGTATTGTTAGTAATGCTAAAGATAATCAAGCAGTGGAATCAGTAGTGGTGGGATTATACAAATCATTAGAGGATAGTGTTATCTATAATTCAAAACCCTATTATTTTGCTAAAACTGATAAAAATGGTCGCTATACAATTAAAAACATTCATGAAGGAGTTTATAAAATAATAGCATTAAAAGATGAAAACTTAGATTATAAATATAATAATGCAGAGTTGATTGGGTTTAATAGAAATGTATTTTTTTCAGATACAAATGCTATTCAACAATTAGATATTAAAGTATTTAAAGAAAAATCGCCTAAATTAAAATTAATCGATGTACTAAACCCAGAAGTAGGGTTAATCAAATTTATATATAATAATCCGATACAAAATTTTAAATTTGATGCTTCCATTTATTCTACTAACGATGTCGCTTTTATTAATGCTACTAAGGATACTATCTCGTATTATTATTCAAATTACAACATAAAAAATACCACCTTTTTTATCACCACGAATACTTCCATTTTTGATACAGTTCAAAAAGAATTGTTTTATATTAAAGAAACAGAAATCGATAAATATAAAGTACAATTTAAAACAAGTACTGCTACTTCTTCTGATGCAAAATCTTTCAGTAAATCAGCCGAATCTAAACAAGATCTATATCAAAAATATAGTATCGATTTCAATCGTCCTTGTACTATTCAAAATGCTGATTTGATTTTGCTGTTGGAAGACTCTACAGTGGTTAGTAAATCAAATTATACGCTAACTGCAGATACTAAAGATAAAACGAAATTTTTACTGAATTATCCTTTTAAATCTAATACGAAATATACGATTCAATTTAAAAAAGCGGCCTTGCTTGATTTGTTTGGATTTGCAAATGAGGATCTAAAAAAATCTTTTGTAACACTAGCAACTGAAGATTATGGAAGTATTACAATTAATAATAAAATTAATGCTGATAAAAATTATGTAGTACAAGTATTAGATGCAAATTACAATCTGGTTTATACTGCTACCTTAAAAAAAACAGATCTAAATAAAAAAACAATTCTCAATAATTACCCAGCAGGTACCTATCATATCCAAGTGATTGAAGATTTAAATGCAAATCAAATTTGGGATACTGGAAATTATTTGCAAGGAAAATATCCTGAAAAAATATTTTCAATCAATAATAATATGGTACTTAAAGCTGGTTGGGATGCTGAAGTAGATATCGCCTTTTAAGTGCTTAATCCATAAATAGATTAGATGCTATCCCATCTGCCATAAATTTACCTACCTTATTTAGATAGACTACACCATCCATAATTTCATAATATTCTTTAGAAATTTCTTTTTCTAAGGTATTGTTTATAGATTCTTTTATGGATGCGCCAAAGTGTTGTTCTATATGTTTCAAATCCATTCCCCATTTAGTTCTTAGTGAGGTCATGATATACTCATTTACTTGGTTATTTATACTAAGTATTTCTGACTCATAATAGGCTGATGGAGTTTGAATGTCTCTTATGTATTTAATATTATTGCTAATATTCCATTGTCTACTAACTCCATTATAAGAATGTGCTGATGGACCAAAGCCAATATAGGGTATGCCTTTCCAATAAGATGTATTATGTTTTGAATACTGTTCGCCTTTACAAAAATTAGATATTTCATATGCCTCGAACGAATTTTGTTCCATCATCTCAAGCATCTGCTGAAATTGTATATAGGCAACTTCATCAACTGGTGTTTCAATTATTTTCTTCTTAATTAATGAAGCTAATTTAGTTTTAGGTTCTACTGTTAATGCATAGGCTGATATATGTGTAACTTGACTTTGAAAAGCAGTTTGTAAATTTTCTTTCCACTGCTCATGATTCATGGTAGGAGTTCCATAAATTAAATCAATACTGATATTATCTATGCCAGCATCTTGACTTCTATAAATCGAGTGTAAGGCTTCTTTCGAATTATGAACCCGATTCATATACTTTAAATCAATATCATGAAAGGATTGTATGCCTATACTTAATCTATTTACGCCCAACTTTATAAAATCCTTAATTTTACTGCTGTCTAAATCATCAGGGTTAGCTTCTATAGTATACTCTTCCACTTCAAGCTTTGGATATATTATTTGAATTTTATCCAATATTTTGGCTAAGTCATCATAATCTAAGATACTTGGAGTCCCTCCGCCTAAATAGATTGTTTTAATTACCTCTCCTTCTAAATACGATTTTCTATTTTCTATTTCAAATAATATAGCATCGATTAATTCGTTCTTTCTGGATAAGGATAATGAAAAATGAAAGTTGCAATAATGGCAAGCCTGCTTACAAAAAGGAATATGAATATAAATACCTGCCATCAAATGCTAAATTACTATTTAAATTTGTACTTTTAATAATTGATTTCATATACTTTCCATATTAGTAAAATTTGTCTTTTAAGTCTATGTATGACTTTTTCGTTTTGGCTTTCAGCTCAAAAGACCATAGTGTATGTGCCAGCAACAAATGGAATACAAAATATGGAAGCTTGGTCTTTGCTTAAACAAAAGAATATTAAAGATTCTATTCAATTACATAATTTTTTAATTCAAGAAAAACGAAGACTTACTAATTTAGGATATACACAGCTCTCTTTCGATTCCATACTCTTTAAGAATGATACCGTATGGGTAACAACTTTTCTAGGACAAAAATCTGGAGGAATTCATTTACATCATATCTATATCGAACCAATTTATTTACAAGGGATTAAAATTAATGCAAGTCATACATATACATTTGAAGAACTACAAATTCTAAAAGACCAAATTCTTGAAAATGCTGAAAATAAAGGATATCCCTTTGCGTCTGTGTTCTTAGATAGCTTTATACAAAAGGATCAATGGACATTCGCAAATCTATATTTAATTAAAAATGATGAAATTTTAATAGATACCATAATCTGTAATGGGAATGCACGTATCCGTAATAAATTTCTAAGTACCTATTTGAAGCTTAAGCCAGGTAGTTTATACAACGAACATAATATTCTGTCTATTAAAAAACATATTGCTGATTTAGGTTTTATTGAAGAAGAAAGAGCTCATACTATTTCTTTCTTTAATGAAAAAGCTACCATCAATCTTTATTTACGCAATCGAAAAACAAGTAAATTCGATTTTTTAATTGGTTTTCTCCCTAATAATTCAGCTACTGGTAAATTATTGGTTACTGGCCAAGCTCGATTATACCTCGTAAATCCATTTGGAACAGGAGGGGAGTTTTATGCAGATTGGCAAAAATTACAACCTAAAACGCAACGACTACAACTTACTTTAAGGTATCCTTATTTTCTGTATCTCCCTTTTGGCTTCGAAGGTAAATTTGATCTGTATAAAAGAGATACGAGCAATTTAGATATCAATTATAAAATAGGAGTTTTATATAATTTCTCAGGGAATCACTATATCAAAGGATTTTATGAAAATCGCTCTACTCGACTTATTAATGCAGATACTAATCTTATTAAATATAGCCTCCAATTACCTAAAATTTTAGATACCAAAAATTCATTATATGGGATCGAATATTATTTTGATAATTTAGATTATAAGTATAATCCAACCAAAGGTAATTATTTAATAATAAGTGCTGGAGCAGGTTTGAAAAAAATTGAAAAAAATAATTTGATCACCCGTTTAACCAACCCCTTTAATGGAGAAAGTTTAAGTTCATTATACAATAATATACCGCTTAGAAGTATTCAATATCAAGTAGCTTTCGAATATGAAAAATATTGGAAAATAAAAAAGAGAAGTACTATCAAAACTTCAATTAATGCCAAAACTTTTATCTCTAAAAATATTTTTGAAAATGAAATGTTCCGAATCGGTGGGAATAGAAATATAAGAGGTTTCGACGAAGAAAGCATATTTACACCTTATTATGCTATTTTTACAACTGAATATAGATTTTTACTATCCAAAAACTCTTATTTTTACACTTTCTTTGATTTAGCTATTGTTGAAGATAGCAGATATAGAGGAAAAAAAATAGATACCCCTTTTGGCTTTGGTGCTGGTGTTAGTCTAGAAACCAAAATAGGTGTTTTCGGAATTAGTTATGCTTTAGGTAAACAATTAAATAATAAAATTGAATTTAGAAATTCAAAAATACATTTCGGTTATGTGGCGTATTTTTAATGGTATTTCACTTTTCCTTTTATGCTGCAGCTTCTTTTTAGGTATCTTTAATACTTGTTCTGCTCAATATCCAATGGGTGATACCAGTATAATAGCCCAAAAAAACTTGATGCAATATAATGATTCAATTAGAAAATATACCTTAGCACATATCGATACCACCTTTGTAGATTTTACTAAAACATTTCATCCAACAAGTTTTGCCTCTAACTTGCCTATCGAAAAGATGCAAATTCAAACCCCTCAAATCAATTATAAGTTTTCTTGGTTCATGCTTATAATCATTATATGTATTATCATTGTCACATTTGTAAAGCTATTTTATCAGAATTATTATAATGTATTATTCAGTTATGTATATTCCTTTCAATTATATACCACAAGTCGTGACTTAGGATCATTAAATAATCTAGGAACATTTCTATTGAATATAGTATATATGCTGTCTGTCAGCATGAGTCTCTATTTTATTACGATTTACTTTTTTCCTACCATACAAGATAAATCAACTCTATATTTTATTATTTTGGCAGTATTCTCAATACATTATTTGTATAAGATTGTCTCGTTGTACTTTTTGGAATTATTTATTAAAAATAAAAATACGGTCGATTTTTATATTAAAAGCACCTCTCGTACCAATCAGTTTATGGCTCTTTGCATCCTATTTATCCTATTTATTTATCTTACGGGAGCCAAATCGCATGATCAATTTATCGTCTATTTATTAATTATGGTACTAGTTTTAGGACAAATTATGAAGTATATAAAAGGGTTATTGTCAAATATTCAACAAATTACGAATTATTTTTTCCATTTTATTATCTATATTTGCACCCTCGAAATTGCACCTTTATTAATAATTTATAAATTATTTATTAGACACGTTTAGAATTATCATGACTAAAAAAACACTTTTGAAGAGAACGGTTGTGAATAAAAAAGCTGTTAAAAAGGCTTTAGTTGCTAAAGCAAAACCTAAAAAAACCTTAGTTGCTGCTCCCAAAAAATCAAGCAAACCATTGCCCAAAAAAGGAACTCAAGCAGCTAAAAAATCAACCAAAAAAGTTGCTCAACCAGCTAAATCAACCAAAAAAGTTGCTCAACCAGCTAAATCAACCAAAAAAGTTGCTAAGCCAATTGCTAAATCTAAAGTAGTCAGTAAAAAAAGTACATCAACAGCTAAGTCAAAAGCACCTAAAGTATCTTCTAGCAAAAAAGTAGTATCAAGTAATATTAAATCTAAGGTAAAAGCTAATAGCCCTATTTTACCAAGTAAAAAAAATAGTAAAAAGGCATCTGCTAAAGTAGTAGATAAAAAAAATGTAGTTACAAAAGCGAAACCAGCTAAGCCAGCAAATAAATTAACTCAAATCGCTACTAAAGCTCCTATTTCTAAAGCGGAAACAAATGTAATTCAAGTAGAAAATATACAAAAAAAAGAACGTAAAAACGCAAAAAAAATAGTTTCTACGATACCAGTTCCAAAACCTATTGCATCTAATTTACCCCCAGATAAAAAACCTAAAGTTAAAAATATTCTAATCTCACAACCATATCCCGAAAATGGGAAATCTCCATTTTTAGATATTGCTCAAAAGTGGAAACTAAAAGTAGATTTTCGAACTTTTATTAAAGTAGAAGGCTTATCAGCTAAAGAATTTAGAAGATTAAAAATTTATATTACTGATTATTCAGCTATAATTTTTAATAGCAGAAATGCTATAGATTACTTTTTTAAATTATGTGAAGAAATGCGTGTAAAGCTTTCACAAGAAATGAAGTATTTCTGTACTTCAGAAGCTATCGCTTTATACCTTCAAAAATATATTCAATATAGAAAAAGAAAAGTATTTTACGATCAACCTGGAAGATCGTTATTTGATTTAATTAATCGCTTTAAAGATTCTGAAAAATTCTTATACCCATGTTCTCGCGATCGAAAAGATGATATTCCAAATTTCTTAAAAGAAAAAAAAGTACAATATGCCGAAGCATATATCTATCAAACTATTCCTAGTGATTTGTCTGATTTAAGAAATATTAAATATGATATGATCGTATTTTTTAGTCCAATCGGAATTAAATCATTATTCCATAATTACCCAGATTTTATTCAAGATGATAGACGTATAGGAGGATTTGGTCAAGTTACATGGGATGCTATAGCCGATGCTGGATTACGACTTGATATTGTTGCTCCATCCCCAGTTGCTGCTTCTATGGCTCAAGCTATCGAAAACTATTTAAAAGAAAGTAATAAATAAATATTTTTGATTAGTTTTACTGATTAGTTTTACTGACATTGAAAAATATATTGCTCCTTTTTTTTGCTTTATTTGCTTGCGGTGTATACGCTCAAGTAGAGTCTAATTCATCTCATTATATGCTTAAAATAGCTGCATTTAATACAGCTTATGCGGGTAGCAAAAATGAAATAGAAGTGGGTCTTCATTACAGAAATCAATGGACTGGATTAACCAATCGTACTCTTTCAACTGCTGCAGTAGAATTTGTCTATCCGATACAAAAAATAAATTCAGGTATTTGCTTTACAAGCTTTATTGATGTAATAGGTGCTCAACGAAATTTATATTTAAATGTTGGATATGCCTACCAATTAAAAATTAAAAAGACAAAGTTAGCAATCGGTATTAGTGGGGGGATGATTCAAACCACTTTGCTTGGAAATCAACTTAGAGCTCCCGAAGGCGATTATGATGGGGTTTTTAATCACAATGACCCAATTATACCTCTCAATAAAAAAAGTGGTATATCCCCATATTTAAATGCAGGATTGTTTTTTTCGTCACGTAACTTGTTGATTGGGTGTTCTTTAACAAATGCTATTGAGGCTAAATCTAACGTAGGATCACCTAATAATGATAAAAATATTATTTTTAGAAGAAACATTTATGGATTTGCTTCTTACTCTGTCAAGATTACAAAAAATTTTATGTTTATACCAAGCATCCTTTTTCGAACAGATACTAAAAAAATGCAATTCGATTATACATTGATGTTTGGTATTAAAAACAACTATTTTGCAGGATTGGGCTACAGAGGATACAATAAAAAATCAAATGAAAGCGTTATCCTACTATTGGGCTTAAAATTTTTAAAAAATTTCAAATTAATGTATAGTTACGATGTAAATACTTCTCGAATGTTTAATTATCAATATGGATCACATGAATTGACGATACATTATGCATTTCAAACCAAAAACAAGAGTATTAAACCAAAAATTATATATAATCCAAGATTTTTATAAGCTCTAAAAACTAATATTTAACGTATAAAAAATAGCAAAATTTTTGTTTTAGGCAAAAATGACGTACTTTAGCAAATTAATTTTTGTTAAAGTGTGTCGAAAAACACTAAAAAAATAAATATGAAAAACAGAAAAGCATTTGTAATTATTTTTAGTTTATGTATTGTAATCCTTTCTGGATGTGGGAAAGGAAGTTGGGAGTCGTACAAAGGACAACTACTTGGGGCTAAAGACAGACCAGGTTGGACGCCAGTTACTCCTTATGGAATGGTATACGTACCTACAGGCGTATTGCATATTGGTCCAAGTGATCAAGACATCAATAATGCCCAAACAGCACGTAGTAAAGAGGTTTCTATTCAAGGTTTCTACATGGATGAAACAGAAATTACAAACAATGAATATCGTCAATTTGTATACTATGTAAGAGATTCTATTGCTCATACAATTCTTCAACATTTTGCTGAAGATGAGTCAGGTGGAGACATACAAACGATTGATTGGAGTCAAGAAATCGATTGGTCAGATCCTGAAACTTCTGAACAATTAGAAGAAATGTATAGCAAAGATGGAATGAAATTCTTAGGTGTAAGAGATATGGATGTTTCTAAAATTGTTTATCACTACTATTGGTTTGATTGGAAAACAGCTGCTTTACTTGAAAATAGATGGAAAGATAGAGCTCAGTTCTTTCATGAAGAAAATATTAGAGTATATCCTGATACATTAGTATGGGTTAGAGATTTCACCTATTCTTATAATGAACCAATGACTCGTAACTATTTCGGACACCCATCTTTTGATGATTATCCTGTAGTTGGTATTAATTGGGATCAAGCAAATGCATTCAATGATTGGAGAACTAAATTCTGGGCTAGTTATAGAATTAAAATGGGTGAGCCTTTAATGGATATCTTCAGATTACCTACTGAAAGCGAATGGGAATATGCTGCTAGAGGTGGTAAAAAATTAGCACAATATCCTTGGGGTGGTCCTTATGTTAGAAATGCAAAAGGTTGTATTCTTGCAAACTTTAAACCTGGTAGAGGAAATTATCCAGAAGATGGAGGATTTTATACAGTTAGAGGAGATGCATATTGGCCAAATGATTATGGTTTATATAATATGGCAGGTAATGTGGCTGAATGGACTTCAACTGCATATTATGAAAATGCTACTATGTTTATTCACGATTTAAATCCAGAGATTAGATACGATGCTGATGATTCAGAGTCTGAAAGTTTAAAAAGAAAAACTCTTAGAGGTGGATCATGGAAAGATATTGCACACTATATCCAATGCGGTACAAGACATTGGGAGTATGCAGATACTTCAAGCTCATATATTGGATTTAGAAGTATTACTACATACCTAGGTCGTGATCCAAAAGACAAACAATAAAGTGTTGATATTATTAAATCTCTT
>CANHVE010000010.1 GCA_947464015.1 Saprospirales bacterium
AAAAAAGAATTAAGTAAGTTTTTCGCACCTGAATTCTTGAATAGAATTGATGATGTAGTGATGTTTAATTCATTGAAAAAAACAGATATTTATCAAATTATAGATATCGTTTTGAAAGATGTTTACAAACGTATTAATGAGTTAGGTTATTCTATTACTTTAACTTTAGAAGCTAAAGATTTCTTAAGTGAAAAAGGATATGATCCAGCGTACGGTGCTAGACCTTTGCATAGAGCGATTCAAAAGTATTTGGAAGATCCATTAGCTGAAGAGATTTTAAGCGCTAATTTGAAAGAAGGAGATGTTTTAGTTGCTGATTTTGATAAAGAGAATAACAAATTGAAAATTGAAGTGAGTAAAGCTGTTGCACCTAAAAAGAAAAGCAAAGAACAAGGAAGTTAATAATAATGCTTAATGTTGAATGCTTAATTCTTAATGTTGAATTTTAAGATTAATATAATTCTAAAAATACTCGTCATTTGGCGGGTATTTTTTTTTGAATTTTTTTGTACTAATTCAGTGGGTTGAAATTTTTTTTAATAATTCAGTGAGTTGAATCCCACTGTGGGAAAACCTTTCTGACTCTATACTTTAATCTTTGAACTATGAACTATGAACATTGAACTCTAGTATATTTTAAGAAACCACTTGCTGATATCTTCATGAATTAAATCAACATTTTCGTGGATGAGTGCATGATCACAATCGTCATAAATTTTTAGTTCTTTTTGACATTGTAATTTATCGAAGATAGATTGGGTATAAGCAATAGGAAAAATAGTATCTTCCTTACCACTAATCACCATAGTTGGTATATCGATATGTTCGATTGGTTTGTGCATTTTTGCAGTACTCAATGATTTCAGAGCACGCAGCGAAATCGATTTCAATACCAATGGATCTTGAGCTATAAAGTTTTTTAAATTACCATAATAACTCAATTTAATCGATTCTAAATTTAAATAACTGGCAATGGGAACTTGTGTATTAGGTAATAATTCTCCAGCCTTAATAATCATAGGGCGCAGTATTTTATATAGATTCTGATGTCGTGTTAATTGAGCCGTTTCAGGGGCACTTAAATCTGCAATATTCTGACAAACCATACTTTCTATACGGTTATCTTTACTAGCAGTATATAAGCTTACAATAGCACCTTGACTGCTACCTAATAAGCTTACATGTGGGTTGAAATTTTTAATAGCATACGATATGATATGTTGTACATCGCTCACTAATTCATCTATCGTATAATCCCCACGAACACCAGTACTTCTGCCATGTCCACGTAAATCAGGTGCAATGACATTAAAACCAGCTTCATATAATTTAATCATGATACCCGCATAACAAAAACCATAAATAGCGGTGCCTGGAACGATAATAATAGTAGGCGAGCTAGGAGATTGAATTAACATTTCGAGATGCAAACGATGATGATCGCTATAGATATAATCTTCTTTAAATAAAGGAATATACTTCTCAAAGCCCCGTTGATAGGCTAAATCATGAAAATAATCATGAACTGTTTCGAAGAATTTATCTCCTACATTAAAATTTTTAGGCGGAGCGTTCATGTTGTATACTCCCTTCTACAATGAAAAACTGTCCAAGTATATAAAGCGACATGATCAATATTGGTGCTAATACACCTGTATCTTCAAATAAACTACTAAATTTATTTAATGCTATAATGGAATCAGAAAACATAAACATAAATGCACCCACAAGTATCATCGTAGCACTTGTTGCATTGGTTTTTGTAATCCGATTTAAGGCTACAATACACATGGACATGATTACTGCACAATATAAAAATACTGGCACTTTCATCGAGCCTAACATCGGATAAATAAAAGTAATTAAAACGGAAGCATAGAATATAAATAGTACGATGATAAATTTATTTTCAAATACAAATCCTTTTACTCCTTTGAGCTGTTTGACTTTAGCATTAAAGTGCATAATATACAACACGTGACAAATCAAAAACGCACCCAAGCCAATCATAAAGGCATATTCTGTAAGATGATTGAGCATTAAGGCAACGTCACCCACCCAAGCAAAAAATAATGCATAAAGCATCAAACGATTCTCATCTGAAAGTTTGTCTTCGTAGCTGAAATAAAAGAATCCAGCTAAAGTAATCATCAATAAAGGCTTACTACAATAACGTAAAACCGCTATATCGTAATATTCTGCGCAAAGTTCAGCGATGCTAGATAAAATGAATAATATAATATATACTGCGGGTGATTTCATTTATAACATATTTATGTATTGCTATAAAGATATAAAATCTAAATTATATTTCTTTGAATGAATCCATCATTCGTTGTAGATCCTTTCCGTATTGATCTAATCGCTTTGGTCCACGAGTCCATGTACAAACCTCATAATATTTCTTTTTACCATCTATAGAATAGTGCGTATAATAGATATTTTCTTTTTCATCTCCACTTTCCATTTCGCCCATGATTTTGTTTACACGAGTGGGTAAATTGTTCAAGGTGATATTCATGGAATCAGTAATAGCAGGCTTATCCAAGTATTTGGTAATCGGATTGATCGAGTTGTTTACGAATTCATTGAAAGGTATATTTATTTTATCGTGTTCAATCACTATGATATAAGTGTTTCTGTATCTATTCTCATATTGTAAACTAGCATCGGCACGTAATTTTTTAGATTCCTTCATATAATCAGGTAATTCTACCGAAAATTTATTTTGTACAGGTACTTGATGCCATTCGTTTTTATAGGTACAAGCACTTAAAAACATGATGATTAAAAGAAGTAGACTAAAGTTTTTCATCGCCTAATTTTTGCTATTTATAGAAAAAGTAATATGCAAATATACTTCGCTCTAACTTATGAAGCATGAATAATTTTTTTTTCTAAAATAATTCTATACATTTGAAAAGAAACTAAACACTATCAGTAATTATGAATGATTTTACTCGTTTATTCGACACCATCTATTATCAAAACACCAAATATCCTCGTCCCGATTTTTTATCGTATAAGTATGATGGTAGTTGGAAAAGTTATAGTACTCAAGAGGTGATTGACATCTCTAATCAATTGAGTAGTGCCTTTATTAAATATGGATTAAAAGAACAAGATAAAGTAGCTTTGATATCTCCCAATAGACCTGAATGGAATTTTATCGATTTAGGGATGATGCAAGCGGGCATTGTGAACGTCCCTATTTATCCTACCATTAGCGAGAGTGATTATAAATTTATCTTTAATGATGCTTCCATTAAAATGGCATTTGTGGCGGATAAAGATTTGTATGATAAAATCATGAGCATTAAATCTGAATGTCCAGATTTACAGGATGTATATACCTTTGAAGAGATACCAGGAGCTAAAAATTGGAAAGAATTTTTTGCTACAGGTAGTTTGAATGAACTCGATCAAGTCAATCAAATTAAAGATAAAATTGATCCAGCATCTTTGGCTACTATCATCTATACCTCAGGAACCACAGGTGTTCCAAAAGGTGTAATGTTATCGCATAATAATGTGGTTAGTAATGTAAAATCTGTGATGACGATTTTCCCTATTACGAATCATGATAGAGTATTAAGTTTTTTACCACTGTGTCATATCTTCGAAAGAGTAGCCATATATACTTATGCAGCAATAGGATGTAGTGTTTATTATGCCGAGAGTTTAGAAAAACTGGTAGAGAATTTGAAAGAAGTAAAACCTCAATTTTTCACTTGCGTCCCTCGATTATTAGAAAAAGTATATGAAAAAATTATTGGTAAAGGATTGGAGTTGACGGGCTTTAAGAAAAAATTATTTTTCTGGGCAGTAGATCATGCGATGCAATATAATGGCGAAGAACGTACTTCTTTTAAATATAAAGTATTTGATAAATTAATTTATAGCAAATGGCGTGAAGCGCTAGGGGGTGAAGTGAAAGGCATAGTGACAGGAGCTGCAGCTTTACAAGAACGATTAGGTAGAGTATTTAGTGGGGCTGGTATTCCTATCAGAGAAGGTTATGGACAAACAGAATCTTCTCCTGCGATTAGTGTAAATCGTTTTGAACCAGGGGGTTTTAAATTTGGCACAATTGGACCAGTGATTCCTGGCGTAGAAGTGAAGATAGGCGAGAATAATGAAATTTTAGTGAAAGGACCTAATGTGATGATGGGATATTATAAGCGACCTGATATCACAGCCGAAACAGTAAAAGATGGTTGGTTACATACGGGTGATTGTGGTGAATTTGTAGACGGAAAATTTTTGAAAATCACTGATAGAGTGAAAGAATTATTTAAAACGAGTGGAGGAAAATATGTAGCCCCTCAAGTGATTGAAAACAAAATGAAAGAATGTCGATTTATCGAACAAATTTGTGTAGTAGGAGAGAATGAAAAATTTGTAGGAGCTTTAATTGTACCTTCATTTATCAATTTGACTGATTGGGCTACCAAGCATGGAGTAAGTGCAAGATCGAATGTAGAATTAGCCAAATCGCCAGAAGTATATACGTTACTTAAAACAGAAATCGAAGAAATCAATAAACAATTTGGTCAAATTGAAAAAGTAAAACAATTTAAATTGATTGCTGATGAATGGAGTATTATGGGTGGGGAGTTAACACCTACTATGAAAGTAAAACGTAAATACGTAATCGCTAAATATCAGAGAGAAATTGATGAGATGTATAAAGATTAAAGTATAAAATTATTTTTCATCTTTATTATTAAACTTAATTAAGTTTAAAGTGTCATAAGTGAATATCATAAAACAGATGAATAAATATATACTTGCATTACTTTTTAGTCTTTTTGTTTTCAATCCCTCTCAATCACAAACATATACCTTAAACGTTATTAATGGTTATGGTTCTGGCACCTACAATGCAGGTGAAACGATACATGTATGGAGTATTGCATATGATACTACTAAAACATTTAAAGAATGGACAGGTGATATTGTAAATCTTACAAATCCAAATGAATGGCATAGTAAATTTATTATGCCTAACAGAAATGCTAGCATACAAGCCACCTTAAAACTTATGCCTAGCTATAGTGTTCGCTATGAAAATATTATGGGTAGTGCGAATATGAAAAAAGTGTATAGTTGTTTCCCAACACAAATGCGAGGAGTGATTTATTTATTTCATGGAACTGGAGGAAGTGCTTCTAATTGGTTAAATGCATTAGAAAATAGAAGTTTTGTTAATGCATTAATTGCAGATAGTTTTGGAATTATTATAACGGAAGCAGAAGAAATTACATTGAATACTGATTTGAATGGAGATGGAAAATTAAGATGGCAAATCTTGCCATTTGATAGTGTGAGTGGTATCGATTATCAGAATATTAAAATCATTACGGATACATTTATTCGAAGAGGGAGTATAGATTATGCAATTCCCAAGTTTTCAGTGGGCATGAGTAATGGAGGTTCATACTCAGCATTTATATCTTTATTATATAATTATAAAGCAGGAATATCTTATTGTGCCTCTTCCTCAGCACAATTAGTATTTACTAGTAGAAACAATCCTTTTGCATTTCGAATGGCTTTATATGATGATAATGCAGAAGTTGGACCATTGGGAAATAACCAAGCTTTGCAATTTGATTCAATTCTTGACTTTAGAGGAATTTGTCATGACTATGAAATTCAAGATAGACAGCCCATTTATGCAGAACGCTTTGTGCGAGTACCTGGGGTATCGTTAAGTACTTCTCAGTCTATATTTACAGAACTTTTAAATAATGGCCAATTAGATTCGGCACATTACGCTTTACATTCAGATAGTATTAAAAATCATATACTAGCAACTCCAGTGATGTATCCCACTATTATAGGATTATCTACAAATAAACTTGTAGAAGCCTTGAATCAAATATCGGCATCTAATGCAGAACATAAATTCTATAGCGATTATAATTATGAGAGTATGCATTTCTTTAAAAGTCTGTGTGCTACTTCAGTGTCAATAAATAATCAAGAGTCTGCTGTTACAACAGTTAAACTCTATCCAAATCCAGCGTTTCAAGAGATTCAACTCGAATTACAAGAAGGTATATATGATGTTTTTATTGTAGATATTTATGGAAGATTATGCTTACAAATAAAAGATATGAATATACTACAACCTATTGATATTAGTCATTTAACTGCGGGGCACTATTATATAAAAGTGAAGAATGCAAAGCAATTTTATACCACAAGCTTTGTAATACAATAAGCATTGAAATATAGTTGATTCTACTTATGTATAATTGATTGATAAAGACAAGACATTTCAACTTAATAATACTTCTTTTTCAATCGTATAAACCATTGTTCATAGATATGGTAGGAGAGAATAGCTAATAAAATAGTTAATGTTAAATTGATTAAAGCGCTTAGATAGATATTTTCAATTGCTATAAATTTACTACTAAATGTCAGTACAATGCCGCTATAAACATATAACCCATACGTATATTTTCCTAAAAATTCAGTAATATAAAATAGTTGTTTATGTAGTATTTCATACCTTTTAAAAGCTTGTGTAGTCATATAAATACATGAAGCCATGGCAATAGAAAAATAAATACTAAAGGAATCTGCTACTAAAAATATAATTAATAGTAGGCTGAAGATGAAAAGTATGATTGGTAACGTTTGTATATTTTTTTTGTGAAAGTAAATATACCCTAAACCCATACCCATTAAGAAATTCATAAAATGGGGAATTAAATTCGAATAAGTTTCGAGTGCATAGTCTTTACTCAAAAACATATAGACGACATAGCTCAGTAGCATAAATATTATAGGGATTTTAAATTGCTTTTTAAAAAACAAACTAAATACTAAAAACAAAATATAAAACTGTTCTTCTACGGCGATAGACCATAAAAATTTTAAGGCAAATAGATGATCACTTTTATCGAAATTGGATAAGAATACAAAATAACTAAAAGGATGCTTAGGCATTTGTATGCTCCATCCCATAGGCTTTGCAAGCAATGGTAAAATGAGTAGAAGTCCAATTACAACTAGAAAATACAGTGGGAAGATGCGTAAAGCTCTTCGTATAAAAAAGTTTTTAGCAGAGAAAGAACCCTTATTTTCTATTTCTTGAAAGGCGAGGTAAGTCAACAAAAAACTAGATAACACAAAAAAGAAGTCGACCCCCAAATACCCGTAGCTAAAGCTTTTGAACGAATGGAATAAAAAAATGGCTAAGAATGCAAATGCTCGTAAGCTATTCAATCCGCTGATGGATGATCTCGCTTTTGCGTCTTGCATGAATTATGATTTTTTAAATAATATTTTTAGATGAGCAGCCATACTTTCTATCCAACCAAAATGATTTTTGATAATCATAAAACGTTCTATCAATGAACTGCGTTGATGTTGAAGTGATGCACCACCAAGCTGAAAACGAGCAATAGGAAATGGAGTAAAATAAAAACTACTCCTAGAAACTTTCATACATTTTAAAATCCAGTCGATATCAGCGCTCCATTTATAATGCATATCGTATAGTGGAGCAATCTCCTTTTTTACGATAAAACTTTGATGGCAAAATAACATACCATACTTCATTTCGCGCCATTGGATATGTTCATGTAGTGGACGATTACGAATCTCACTCATCAAACCTATTTCTTTTTGTTGCTGGTCAATAAACATCGTATCTCCATATATAAAATCTGCCTGCTGATGCATTTGGCCAAAAATTTCTTCTAAAATATGATTATTATAAAAACCATCCCCAGCATTCATATACATCAAATATTCACCATTAGCACGTATTAATCCCTTATTCATTGCATCATAAATACCTTGGTCTTTTTCGCTTAAATAAGCACTAATTTTTGAACCATAAGATTGAATTAATTCTAATGTACCATCACTTGAACCACCATCAATTATAAGGTATTCGTAGTTGTTAAATGTCTGATTTACAACATTATCAATCGTATACTTTAGATCTTTCATTCTATTGTATACCACCGTAATAATCGTTATTTTAACTCCTTGTTTCATTTATTGAAAAACAAATATGCGTAAAATAAAATAATATTAGTATGTCAAATTGTCATTATTGCCTTATTTGCATTAATTTTGTAAATAATACGCGATATGGAATTATACAAAAATGATTTAGCTTTTGAGTGGGCAAACAAGACACATGATGAAAATCGTCAGGGGGAGAGTTTAGTCAAAGACCGTCCTCTACATATACCCAGTAATGGTAAGAAATTTTATATTGAGAGTTATGGTTGTGCGATGAATTTTAGCGACAGTGAGATTGTAGCTTCAGTTTTGACAGAACAAGGATATGATAGCACTAAAAATTTTGAAGAAGCAGATATAGTATTTATCAATACTTGCTCTATACGTGATAAAGCAGAACAAACCGTTCGTAATCGTTTAGATAATTTAAAAGTGATTAAGAAGCGCAATCCAGGTGCTTTGATAGGTGTATTGGGTTGTATGGCTGAACGATTAAAAGAAAAATTAGTAGAAGAAGAAAAATTAGTAGATATTGTGGCTGGTCCCGATGCCTATAGAACCCTACCTGCATTAATAGAAGAGGCTAGTGGTGGACAAAAAGCCGTGAATGTATTATTATCTCGCGATGAAACTTATGGTGATATCAGTCCTGTGAGATTATCTAGTAATGGAATTACTGCATTTGTATCGATAACCCGTGGCTGTGATAATATGTGTGCTTTTTGTGTTGTACCTTATACAAGAGGTCGTGAACGAAGTAGACATCCCGATTCGATTGTGCAAGAAGTGAAAGATTTAGCCAGTAGAGGCTTCAAAGAAATTACTTTATTAGGTCAGAATGTAGATAGTTATAGATGGAGTGAAGATGAAACGATACGGGGCAAAAAATTGATTGAATTAAAAGATACAGACCACGTATTCAACTTTGCGAATTTATTGGAACGAGTAGCTCAAGAAGTGCCTCAAATGCGTATTCGGTATTCTACCTCACATCCTAAAGATATGATGGATGATGTTTTGCATATAATGGCAAAGTATGATAATATATGCAAGTATATTCATTTACCCGTACAAAGTGGAAGTAGCAGTTGTTTAGAGCGTATGAATCGGACTTACGATAGAGCTTGGTATTTAGATCGAATTGCAGCAATAAGACGAATAGTACCAGAAGCCACTATTTCAACAGATATCATCGCTGGATTTTGTGGTGAAACAGAAGAAGAACATCAAGAAACATTAAGTTTGATGAAAGAGGTGAAATTCATACTGTCTTATATGTATTATTATAGCGAACGTCCAGGCACTTTAGCAGCAAAGAAATATACAGATGATGTGCCTTTAGAAATAAAGAAAAAACGTTTGCAGGAAATTGTTGACTTACAACGTAAACATGCACATGAAAGCAATATAGAAGATGTAGGTAAATATTTTGAAGTATTGATAGAAGGTGTTTCTAAGAAAAATGAGCAACAATTATTTGGAAGAACCTCTCAAAGTAAAGTTTGTGTATTCGATAAAGGAACACATCAATTAGGAGATTTAGTACGAGTAAAAGTGACGAGTTGTACTTCTGGAACTTTGATTGCAGAAGTGATTTAAATAAAACAAACTATGGAATTACAAACAGTAAAACAACGATTTGGCATTATAGGGAATTCGCCTGCACTTAACTATGCATTAAGCGTTGCAGTACGTGTAGCGCCTACCAATTTAAGTGTATTAATTAATGGAGAAAGTGGTGTAGGGAAAGAAATATTTTCGCAAATACTACATCAATTAAGTCCACGTAAACACAATCCATTTATTGCCGTGAATTGTGGTGCTATTCCTGAAGGCACTATTGATTCAGAATTATTTGGTCATGAGAAAGGATCATTTACTGGAGCTAATGATAAACGTAAAGGATATTTTGAAACGGTAGATGGAGGTACCATCTTTTTGGATGAAATAGGAGAGATGCCTATTGGTACTCAAGCTCGATTACTAAGAGTTTTGGAAAGTGGTGAATTTATCAAAGTTGGTTCATCTGCTTCACAAAAAACAGATGTACGTGTGGTAGCTGCAACGAATGTAAATTTATTAGAATCAGTACAAAAAGGAAAATTCAGAGAAGATTTATATTATCGATTAAGTACGGTGCCTATTGAGATTCCACCATTGCGTGACAGAGGAGATGATATAATCTTATTGTTTCGAAAATTATGTTCAGATTTTTCGGAGAAGACCAAAATACCAACCATACAATTAGATGAAGAAGCAAAGCAATTGTTATTAAAATACAATTGGCCTGGAAATGTACGTCAGTTAAAGAATATAGCCGAACAAGTATCGGTTTTAGCAAAGGATAAAATTGTTGGCGCAGAAGAGTTCATGCATTTTATTCCTGATTTTAAAGTTTCAAAAACACCTGCACTCATGGATTATAAAGAACAACAGCAACAACAGCAATCGGCTGGTGGAGCGAATAATTTTTCGGAGCGAGAATTATTGTATAAAATGTTATTTGATATCAAAAAAGATATTAATGATTTGAAGCAGTTTATGTTGAATATGAATGTAGCTCCTATGGCGAATAATCCTTATGTACAAGAGAATATCAATAGTACTAATTATTACAGTCCGCCTGTGATGGTGCATAACGATATGCCTATACATTCGAATGTGTCGCAACCGATTGTTATAAATGATAAAAATAATTTTACGAGTACCGAAACTATAGATGAGTCTTTATCGCTAGATGATAAAGAAAAAGAAATGATTTTACGCGCTTTAAAAAAACATAAAAGCAGAAGAAAAAAAGCAGCAGATGATTTAGGTATTTCAGAACGTACATTATACAGAAAAATTAAAGAATATGGTATTGATGAATAAAGTAATTTCTTATTTATCTATACTCGTTTTATTACTAGTTGTATTGAGTATAAGTAGTTCGTGTGGAGTTTATTCGTTCACTGGTGCAACTACGAATGCTAAAACGGTAACGATTGATTATTTTCCATCAAAAGCGCCCAATGCACCTGTAAAAGCAGCACAATTATTTACGGATGCCTTAAAAAATAAATTTACTACCGAAGGTAATTTGAAATCGGTAAATAATGGAGGGGAACTGAAATTCACTGGTTATATTTCTAATTATACAGTTGCTTCAAGAGCTCCAGTAGCAGGCGAACAATCAGGTATCGTACAAATAACGATGACAGTAAGAGTAGAGTTTGAGAATACATTAGATGAAAAAGATAAATGGAGTCAAGAGTTTACTCGTTATGCGCAGTATGAGAGTAGTCAAACGCTTACAGCCATTGAAGAATCGAAAATCAGAGAAATTAATACGCAATTGGTAGATGATATTTTTAATAAAGCTTTAGTGAAATGGTAAAAAGTTTTTTACAAGATATGTCGCATATGAGTGTGGAGACCTTACAAAAAAAGGTGAAAGAATATCCATGGAGTCCACTTTATCATATTGAATTATCTAAAAAATATTTTCAATTACAGCATGATGATTTTGAAAAGCAATTGAATGATACAGCCTTGCGTATGTATGATAGGGAGTTTTTATTTGATTATATACATGATGATAAAAATGTAATTGAAGTACCTGTAAATAAGGAGTTGGAGCAACTATTGACACATACAGCACCAATTGAAACGCCTATTATAAAAGTAGTTGAAAAAAATCAAGCACCTAAAGTAGAAGCAGATCCTTCATTGGCATTCGAATTGATTTCGGAGCAGCAAGCAACGCTCGAACCAACAGTAGAATCAAGCATTACGACAACACCAGTTGAAATTTCTAGTGTAGAAAAAACGATTGTAGAAATTCATCCAATTCAAATAGAAGCAGAAAAGCAAATTGCAGAAGAAGTTGATAAAGCCTCTGAAATACTTGTAGAATCAGAGAAAAAGGAGGAAATACAGATTCCAACAATCGATTTACAATCGCAAGAATATTCTTTTCAGGAGTGGTTGCAACAAATGAAGCAAGGTAAAGTAGTATTAGATACAAAAGCTGAAACAGCTGTAAATACTAGAATTGAAGAGCCAGTAAAACTAAATTTAAGTAGTAATAGTATAGAGGAAGAAGAGGAAGAAATGATTGTGATTGATCCCGAAAAAGAGGAATTAGATCAATTGATTATAAGTAATGTGCCTTTTGATATTTTTGCATATGAGAAAGATTTAACAGAAAATCAGCTGAATCAGGTAAATCATTTTGTAGAAAATCAGATTAAAAAGAAGGAAGTCAAGATTGAGCCAGTAGAAAGTGATAGAAGTGCTGTAAAATCGGAGTTTTACTTGCCTGCAGACGAATTAGTAACCGAAACTTTGGCCAAATTATATGTAAAACAGGGTAAAAAAGAGAAGGCAATCATGGCTTATAAGAAATTATTATTGAAATTTCCCGAAAAAAGTACTTATTTTGCATATCAAATTGAACAATTAATAAAAAAGTAATTATAAAATGACAGCAATTTTCTTAGTAGTGTGTATTATCATATCGATCTTATTAGCATTGGTAGTATTGATTCAAAATCCTAAAGGGGGTGGTGTAAACAGTCAATTTGGTGGTGTAAGTAATCAAATATTTGGTGCTTCTAAATCAACAGACGTTGTAGAAAAAGCTACATGGTATTTAGCAGGTGTTTTATTAGTATTATGTTTAAGTTCAGGATTCGTTATGAAAAGTGGTGGACCTAAAAAGAATGTAAAAACTGTTGAGAAAACAGAATTAGATAAAAACTTCAACAAATACAAAAGCCCAAAACAAACAAATATTCCAGCTAAGTAATTAAACATTTTACTTATAGATAATTTATAAAAAAAGCCATGCAGAAGCGTGGCTTTTTTTATGGCTTTTTTTAAGATTCATATTGTACTTTCTTACGAACAATTGAGTTATATGAGATCTGGTATTTGAAAAATTAAATGATTTTTTTATTCCTTGAAATGTGTATGAATCGCCTGAATAAGGATTATAAGTTAAATATAAATGAATACGTATTTTGTTTTTAACTATCGAGCCATTTAATGCTCTTATGGGACTTGTACCGCTTATAATATTACTATAATTATTAAAGTAAATACTATCTTTTTCAATATCATAATACTTAATTTTAACTGTATCATCAGGTAGGTTTTTATTCCCAATAGTTACATCTAATAATATGATTGATTCATTAATAAAATCAATATTTTGTATAATAGTTGTGTTTTTGATAGGAACATCATCTTGATATCGTTGATAGGAATAACCACTTACATAACAGATATATTTCCCACTTTTTTTATTCATATTTATATCCTCTTTTTTACAAGCATAACAGATGTATAGTATACAAACAACTATAGGTATAAAATATTTAATATGTTTTTTCATTACTTACATGCAGATTTACAAAGTTTTTTTCTTTATATGCTCTTGTATATAAAGTAGTGAAAAGAGTGTAAAATGTTGCTTTTCTAAATATGATATTTGAAATAGTTCGTCTACTGAATTATAGAACTACCTGCATAGGAAGTAACTTGTAATTGGCATCCTGAAGTATAAGGACTTAATTGTTCTATTTCTTAACTGGAGTTTTAACGGGAGCTTTAACTGGAGTTTTACTATCCGTTTTGCTAGGAGTTTGTTTATTGGTAATGGTAGGAGTCTTATTATCTTTAACTACTACAGGTGTTGCTTTTTTTGTAGTGTCTTTGATAGGAGTGGTAGTTGGTTTGTCAAACTCTGCTCCATACTCTTCATTGGCTACGCCTATACCACCATTGGTGACACGATACTTGCCACAATCTAATTCGATACTCATGTTTTCTGGAGGCATAAATCGTTTTTCTAAATCAATACCAAAAGAACTATCGGCATATACTTTTTGATAGAATCTTCCCCATACGGGTAAGGCTTGCACAGCCCCTTGTCCATAGGTAATACTTCTAAATCGAACAAAACGATCGTCGCATCCACTCCATACACCTGCAATTAAATCAGGTGTTAGTCCAATAAACCAAGCATCTGACTGATTTTGTGTCGTACCTGTTTTACCTACGATATCGGTTTTTAAATTGTATTTATAGATTAATTTTTTACCTGTTCCTTCACTGATTACCCCACGCATCAATTCAATACAAGCATAGGCTACATCAGCACTTAATACCTCTTTACGTTCAGGAGAGAATTGTTGTAATACATTCCCATTTTTATCTTCTATACGATCAATCATAATCGGTTTACAAAACACGCCATTATCTACATAGGTGGTATATGCCGAAATCATTTCCATTAATGGAATATCAGCCGAACCTAGACAAATGGATGGAGTATTCGGAATATTGGCGGTAATACCCATATCTTTTACAGTGGTGATTACTGCTTCGGGTGTCATCTCGTGCATTAAATATGCAGAAACAGTATTGACTGAATTGGCTAATGCCGATTTCAAGGTCATCATTCCACCAGCTTTACCACCAGAATTTTTAGGCGTCCAATTTTGAACTAAATGCCAACGTTTATCAGAAGCTTGGAATGTCACTGGACTACTAGGCACTACCTGACAAGGCGAATAGCCCTTATCACGCATTGCAACAGTATATACAAATGGTTTAAAAGTAGAACCCACTTGACGAGCTGTTTGACAGTGATCTAATTGAAAGTATTTGTAATTGATTCCACCTACATACGCTTTCACAAAACCATTTTTAGGATCGATAGCTACAAAGCCTGTTTGTAAAAACATACGCATATATTTAATCGAATCTAATACACTCATCATCGTATCTTTTTCGCCTTCATAAGAAAATACTTTCATTTTGTGAGGTACTTTAAGTAAGGCATCAATTTCTGTATCACTTTTGCCAGCCTTTTTATAGGCTCTATACCAAGTAGTTTCATGTACGGTTTTCTTCCATTCATCTGGATGATCTTTCCATGGATTCATTCCTTTCCAATGCGTATTAAATGTTTTTTGTAATTGCGAAAAATGTTCGAATACCGCTTGTTCGGCATATCCTTGCATTCTAGAATCAATGGTAGTATAAATTTTCAAGCCATCTTTGTAAATATTATATTGTGTCCCATCTGGCTTTTTATTTTTCTTACACCACTCTTTCAAATAATCTCGCAAAGTCATTCTGAAATAGGGAGCTAACCCATCACTATGATCGGATTGTTTATATTTCAATACAATCGGTTTGGCTTGTAATTGTTTTTTCAAATCGTCAGTAATAAAATCATATTTAGCCATTTGAGCTAATACAATATTTCTTCTTTCAAGCGAAGCTTCAGGATGTAATCTGGGATTGTATTTATAAGGCGCTTGTAACATACCAACCAATACAGCTGCTTCTTCAATGGTTAAAGAATCGGTAGGCTTGCTGAAATATGTCTGAGAAGCAGTTTTAATACCATAGGCATTATCACTAAATTCAACCGTATTGAAATAAAGCGTCATGATTTCTTCTTTGGTAAACGAGCGTTCAAGCTTAATGGCAATTAACCACTCCTTGAATTTTCTGAATACTAATTGAATCTTATTTAAGTCCTCTCGAGGGAATAAATTTTTTGCTAATTGCTGAGTGATTGTTGAACCACCACCTTTTGAATCACGGGTAATAACTCCTTTAAATACACGAGCTATAGCTTCGGCATCTACACCTGTATGACTGAAAAATCGAATATCTTCTGTAGCTAATAAGGCATTTTTAAGTTGTGGAGGTAAGTCCTGATAATGAGCATTTGAACGATTTTGTTGGAAGTATTTACCCAATACTACATTATCTGCACTGATCACTTCAGAGGCTAAAAAACTATTAGGATTTTGAAGCTCTTCCATATCGGGCATATAACCAAATACACCAGCAGATAGGAGAATAAAAAACAAGTAAAAACAAGAGATAGCTATAACAGCAACTATCCAAAACTTTTTAATAAAAGGTAGAAAAGGTCTATTAGTTATGTTCATCTATAGAGCAAACCTAAGTAATTTTTATCATTTTAGCTTCATTAAATACCAACAACATACCTTATCAGTGGTAATAGAATACCCATAAGGCTTTTGATTAGACACGAAATACTTGTAACTAATTCATATACTTTTCTTAAGATTATGGGTATACTTAAATAATCAACTATTAATTTGCATTAGCTTATTTTTTTTAATAGTTATATAAACCAAAAATTTGCATTATGACAGCACAACTTATCCAAAAAGAGCAATTAAACGAAATTGAATTTGTAACTAATAGTATTGCTAATCCGAAGGAAAAGTCAGAACTTATGCAAAAATTAAAGAAATGGGAAACCTTAGGCAATGGGTTTAAAAATAAGTGTAAAATCTATTTCAATGCCATCAGTGGGATAAAAGTAGTAGAAACTACCATTTGGATGGTATCTAACGAATATGTTAATTTAAAAGGGGGCTTGACTATTCCTGTGAATAGCATCGTAGATGTAGAATTCTAGTAATTTACATTCATTTAAAGATTACATAACTTTCAACAAACTGTGTATAATACGTTGTTTATACTATTATAGCATATGCTTAATATTGAATATAAATCAATATAAATTAGTGTATGTCTTTATCAAAGTCGAAAACTACTAGCAAAAGCAAAACCACCTTATCTAAAGCAAAACCAACTTCTACTTCAAAAACACCCAAAAAAATATTTGTATTAGATACTTCAGTGATCTTATATGATCACGATGCCATTCAGAATTTTCAAGAGCATAATGTAGCAATACCAATTACTGTATTAGAAGAGTTAGATAATTTCAAAAAAGGAAATTCTTCTTTGAATTATGAAGCACGTGAAGTCATTCGTATTATCGATAAAATATCGGCCAATCGATTTACTCAAGAATGGATTCCTTTGGGAGGTAAAAATAAAGGCAGTTTTAAAGTAATCTTGAATGGCACTGAAGGAGGACATTATAATGCTGTGAAAATTTTTGCAGATAGTAAAAACGATAATAAAATTATCAATGCCGCTTTATCGCTGCAAGCCGAAACAAAGGATGCACAAGTGATTTTAGTGAGTAAAGACATTAGCTTACGTATTAAAGCTAAAGCACTCAATATAACTGCAGAAGATTATGAAACGGGCAAAATCAAAGATGTATCAACTTTACATTCGAGTATTGTTACGATTGAAGATTTCAATGATAAACTCATCGATCATATGTTTATTTATGGATTTGTAGAACGTTCTAAATTCCCATCTAAAAACATCGAAGACAATTCATATTATATTTTAAAGAATGGGAAAAAATCACTGTTGGCTTATGCTAATCCAGATACCAATAATTTAGAGCGAGTTGAAAAACAAGCTGTATTTGGAATTATGCCACGCAATGCAGAACAAACCTTTGCGATTCATGCCTGTATGAAAAAACATATCAAACTAGTTTCATTACAAGGGGTAGCAGGTACAGGAAAAACTTTAGTAGCATTGGCTTGTGCGCTTGAACAACGAAGAGAATTCAAACAGATATATATCACACGTCCTATTGTGCCATTAAGTAATAAGGATATTGGTTATTTGCCAGGAGATATTAATTCAAAATTAAATCCTTATATGGAACCTTTATTTGATAACTTGAAATTTATCAAAAATCAATTCAGTGAAAAAGATAGTGAATACAAGCAAATCACGAATATGATTGAAACAGAGAAAATCGAAATATTGCCTTTGGCGTATATCAGAGGAAGAAGCCTAAGTGATGTATTTGTGATTGTAGACGAAAGTCAGAATTTATCGCCACATGAAGTGAAAACTATTGTGAGTAGAGCAGGTGAAAATTCTAAATTTATTTTTACCGGTGATATTCAACAAATAGATACGCCGTATTTAGATGAACAAAGTAATGGATTATCCTATTTGATTGATAAAGTAAAAGGGAATAGATTGTATGCGCATATTACTTTACAAAAAGGAGAGCGTTCTGAATTAGCCAATTTAGCCAACGATTTATTATAAATTATTAAAGCAAAATAACATGAAAACTATCCATTCAGTAGCCCTTTTCTTAGTGCTACTTAGCCTACAAAGTATTGCACAAAAACCATTATCTATTAAAAAATTATCTGTTTTTAAAAATGGAACCGCCTTATTTGTTAAAGAAGGTTCGAAGAATTTGACTAACGCTGAATTAAAATTGCCAATACCAGAAAATGCATTAAATGGTACCTATTGGTTGGGAGTTAATAAAGAGAATAGCATTAAATCAATTGTATTTAAAAACGATACTATCAAAGTAAAAAAAGAAACACTTTCATTTTACGATATTTTATTTGCCAATAAAGGTAAAATAGTAACAATTCATGCATCACCTAAATATGGATTAGATAAAACCTATATAGGAACTATACTTGAATATAATCGTAGTTCAGATTTATTGAAAATGCAAGCAGATAAAAAAATAATCTCGATAAATGCTAAAGATATCTATGATTTATCGTTTGATAATGATCCAATAAAAATGTATGAAGACGATAGTATAGCACGTATGATGGTGGTTAAATTTGAAAAGGAATCCATGAATACGGGATTACAAGAGTATTATATGCAAACAGGCATTAATTGGATGCCTTCTTATTTTTTAAAATTGAAAGATGATAAAAATGCAAGATTAGAGTTGAAAGCTACCTTGGAAAATTCTGCTGAAGATTTACTTGAAACAGAAACGGAATTAGTGGTAGGTGCTCCTCAAATGTATTATGGTTCAGAACTTGATCCAATGACGTATAATTATATGTCTAATAATAATCTAGCTAATCAAGATCCAACTACGATGAAATTAGCTTACATGAATAGTAATGTTATGCAAACCTTGAGTGGTAATGGCACCTATGAAGAAGTTAATTATGATGGTTTTGCCAATTCTTTTTCTACAGAAGGAGAAAAAAACAATGATATGTATATTTATAAATTAGGTAAAATTACCTTGCTTAAAAATACTAAAGGAAATTTTCCTATTCAAGCGGGAGCCCTTGAATATAAAGACAAGTATGAAGCCGAAATCAATGATTTTACCAATTTTTATTCGAGTAGATATTGCGATGAAAGTGATAAAAATGTAGAAGCATTTCATTCAATTGAAATTAAAAATCTTAGCAGTACTCCATTTACAACAGCACCCATATTTGTAGTGAATGATAAAGATCAGTTTTTAGCGCAAGATCAAATGAAATATACACCTGTTGGTTCGAATGCTTCCATTCAATTATCTAAAGCAATAGATATCGTGATAAAAAATAATGAGGAAGAGAGTAATAGGGCAGAAGCAGTAAAAAAAGTAGGCAAACAAGTCTATAATAAAGTGGTAATCAAAGGTACTGTTACCATCAATAATTTTCAAAATAAAGAAGTGAATCTTACGATTAAAAAGAATTTGAGTGGTACGGTGAATCAATCCTCAGATGCTGGTACGGTGATAAAAAGAACGAGTTACAATTATCTCAATCCAAGTTCAACTGTGAAATGGGATTTGAAATTAGCACCCAATGAAAAGCGTGTATTGAATTATGAATATGAGGTGTTTTATATGCCTTAGTAGGTAGAGAATTCATGTAAATTTAACATAGACTTATAGTTCATATAATTTTGTAGGAATACTTTTGGTCAAACAGATCAAAAGTGTATAAATCTGCAAAATTCTTAGTTGGATTGCTTAGAGAGCCACATGGTGTAATCAATAAAACATCATCGATAGTAGTTGAAAATAAGCAATATACCATAAAACATTACCGAAAAAATATCGATAAAAAATTACATACGATTGTAATTATTGGTGGATTTTCAGTGTATGGATATAAAGATGAACGAATTAATGATTTGGCCCAATCAATTGCCTCTGTAGGGTATAGAGTTCTTATTGTATCTATTCCAGATATAGAAACACTTACTATTAGTACAACACTGGTAGAAGAAACTAGAGCTTTATTTAATTATATATGTAATGATACTTATTATGCTTTAGATCGTCGTATTTCTATCCTAGCACCCTCTTTTTCTGCAGGATTAGTATTAGCTGCTTGCGCACATGAATCGCTACAAAATCATATCGCCTCTATCTGCTGTATTGGCACCTATGCGCATATTGAAAATGTATTTGAATATGTTTTAGGCAAAGAAGATGCGGATGATTATGGACGTAATATTTTATTGAAAAATTTTATTCCTTATCATCCTAAATGGAAAAATAATTCTGATTTGAAAAATATAGTTAAAGAAGCTATTTATGATAATGGATTGAAACGTAAAATACCTTTTTTACCAAAGTTTGTTATGAGTGCAGATACCTCCACTAAATGTTTTTGGAATCAATGGAAATCGGATAAATCGTTTCGTTTAGATTTTATTAAAAATCTGATACAGGAGAATGTTGAAATACAACAATGGATGCATGTTTTTGATGTTACAAAAACGATTCATTTAGTGAATGCACCCGTTGTTTTTATACATGGAACATACGATAATGTTATTCCACCAAGCGAATCAAAACATTTACATCAATTACGTATTGAAAAACAATTACCTAGTCATCTATGTATTACAGAGATGATTAGCCATGGAGATCGCGTATCTAAAATGTATAATACCAGCGAATATTTTAAAATCATCAGAGCATTTAATATATTTTTTAGAAATGCAAAAAGTATCCATCCTTAAAAACATCATATGAATTATACAGATTTAGAAGCTATTCTAGCAAATATTCAAATTGAATTATTAGCTGATGAATTGAATAAAATCCCTACTACAGGTCAGTTACTTTGTATCTCAAACCGCCCCATGGGAATTATAGAAGAACTTATATTATATAAATTATTGATTCAAAAAAGAAAGGATTTTTTTTATTTTAACAATACTCAATTAAATGATGTAAGAGGATTATCCTTGAACCACTTTGTGGAAAATGAGTATGCTGAAATAGATGAAGTTTTACAACAGCAACAATGTTTTGTAATGTTCCCAGTTGGGAAAATATCAACTTATAAAGCCAATAAAAAAGGCTATGTAGATAGTCAATGGAATAAAACACTTATCAAAAAAATATATCATCAAAAAAGTCAAGTTTTACCCTTTTATATAAGCATTGATAATAACGAATTTCATCAATTGATTCCTTTTATGGAAAATAAAATGATGGATTTTTATACTATAATTGAATTTATTAAAACCAATAAAGTAGTTTTTAAAGTTAGAATTGGTAACCCCATCAAAACAACTAATTGGCATTTCGAAAATTCGAATCAATATGGAAGATTTTTAAGAGCTAAATTATACTCACTTAGTTCTAAATTGAAAGTTGATTTGTTTTTTAATGAGCATAAGATGGTTGCTGATATAATTGATCCTATTGATAAAGAGCTTATTGATGAAGAGTTAAAAGCCATTGAATCTACCAATTGCATTGGTGAACAGAATAATTTTAAAGTATTTATTTGCAAAGCCAAAAAAATCCCAAATACGATAAATGAAATTGGTAGATTAAGAGAGCTCGCATTTCGTAAAGTAGGCGAGGGCACTAATAAACCTATCGATTTAGATGAATATGATATTCATTATTTACATATTTTCATCTATGATACGGTACAAAAACAAATTGCTGGTGCATATCGATTGGGCGATGGTAGTTATATTATGAAAACCACTGGTAGAAAGGGCTTTTATCTAAACAGTTTATTTAAAATAAAAAAAGAGTTTTCATTATTGCTCGAAGATAGTATTGAATTAGGGAGATCATTTGTAGCTGTAGATTATCAAAATCAACGATTACCCTTATTTCTATTATGGAAAGGAATTGCTTATTTTATCAATAATCATCCACATATCAAATATGTATTAGGTCCGGTAAGCATTAGCAATTCATACACTACTTTATCTAAAAGTTTGATTGTAGATTTTATTCGTAAATTTCATTGGGATAAATTCTTATCGCAGTTTATTCGTCCTAAATCACCATTCAATGCTACGTATGAAGGATTAGATTATGAGATACTTATAGAAAGTACTCAAAACTCAATTAAAACTCTAGAAGAAATTATAGAAGATATTGATCCCAAACATAAAAAAATTCCAATATTATTGAAAAAGTACTTCGCTCAAAATGCCCGTATTTTATGTTTCAACGTAGATCCACATTTCAATAATGCTTTAGACGGATTTATGTTGATTGATATACGAGATATACCTAAAGATACCTTAGATACATTTGTACATTTAAAAGAAATCGAATACGATAATAATTAGAATTATTCTCCTTCAGGTTCATCCATTGTAATGACTACTTTGAATGTTTTATCGAGTATTGGTTCTTCTATACTGATATTGATATTAGGTGCTCCTGCTTTACTGAAATCAAAATCAGGTAAATCATCATCTTCATCTTTTTTACCTGTTGTAGTACCTGCATTTTGCTCCATTTTGTAGGTCTTTAAACAAGCTTTTAAAACATCAAACACTTTTTTAAAATTTAAACTAGTCGTTTCATCCACCACTTCACTTTGGTAGAATATGATTCGCACACTATTTAAGCTCGATTCATTTTTATAACAAAGTACTTCATTTTTGATGGCACCACTTACTTCTTTATTGTTTTTGTATAAAACAGTATTGAGTTGAGTATTGGTACTCACTACAGCTCCTTGACAATCTTTAAAATTAGATTTTGTCCAAGTGGAGGCAATGGCATTAATTTGCTCACAAAATTTAGTAGCATCTATGCTTTGTGCGTTGGATGTAGCTAGAATAAGTGAAAAAATAATTGCTAGAATACTATTTAATTTTAACATATTTACATTTTATTATTTATAAAAGTACAAAATTTGTAGCCATTTAAAATAGGCATTTACTAGAAAACAAATTACATGAATAAAACGATTTTAATTGCCTTTCTATTATCCTCATTTATAACTAAAGCACAAATGTCATCAGATATATTTTCTCCATCCTATAGTGATAGTTTATGGAATATTACAGTAAAACCTTATCTAGCAGAACCATTATGGAAAACAGAAACGAGTTATAGCGCAGGACATTTTTTAATGTTGCCTATGTATGCAGCATTTGAACAACAAAATACTGCTTGGAAAAATGATTTTGCACAGCAATTTAAACGATTTGCAGATTCAGGGGCCAATGATATGGGAAAGACCTTATTATATCGAATTCAATACATTTATTTAGCTAGTGAATATATCAATTTATGTACACAATACCACGAAGAGCAATTGATTCCAGCTAATTTATATGCTATCGTTTACAATAAAATAGAGTCTACTTGGATGAAAGATAAGATTTGGAATTGGCGTCATCCTGCTTATAAAAAAACAAGTTTTAAAAATATGCGCACTAAAGTATTGTGGAAACTATATAATAAAACAATACAAGAGCCTACCTATCAGACTTGCATTTTAGATGAAGAATTTTTTACGATGGCCATTGCAGCCAATTTAAAAAGCTATTTACATCATACTTCTCAATTAAATAATGCATTATTAGATGATATGACTCAAATAGCATATGAAGCTTTTAATAAAAGAGTTCTTTTTACTGCAGATGGAGGTTGGATTATACAAGCAGGTTATTGGTCGAATTATGCCGATTTTTTATATGCGGGCAATTCCATGGTAACAGATAGTATAGTTCCTAGACCTATCCCTACTATTGCTGAAGATTTCTCTCATTCGATGCGTTATCCGCAATGGATAAATAGTTTTTTGAAAGCCAGTGATAGCAATAGTAGTATGTATGCATATTATATGAAATTAAAAGTGGGACTTACCACGCAACTATTCAATAAAGTGATTGTACCACCTTCCGTTGAAATAAATGAATATCAAGCTACGAATTATATGGATGGGATAAATGGAGTGTATCGTTATAAATACAATGGAAGGCAAGGAGGGATTGGTCCTTATCAATTATCAGGAGCATTACAAATTGGTTGGTGGTCTTTTTTAGATAGTAAGCGTATTAGAACTATATACGAACATATAGCAAGCAATAGTAATCTAGGGAAAATGAATAAATATTATTTGTATAAAAATATAAATGAAAGTACGTTTAAATACTTGATTTGTATATTAGCTGCCAAGCGCGCAGCATCTCTAGACTAATTATTTTTAGGTACTTGTTTCTTTAAATTTTCATAGGTGAGATATTGCGAACGTATAGGTTCCTCATCGCGAATTTTTCGATAATGATTTTCTAAATTTTCATCCAATATACGTGCCTTTACATTATCCTTCCATTGCGTTTCTATAATTTGACGTACTTCTTCTTTTACTTTGGGATCTATAATTGGGCAACTTACTTCAATTCGTTTATCTAGATTTCGATACATCCAATCAGAAGAAGAAATATAAGTACTTTCCTTTCCTCCATTACAAAAAATATAGATACGTGTATGTTCTAAAAAACGATCTATGACACCAATTCCACGTATGTTATTACTAAAAGATTCAATTCCTGTTTTTAAGCAACATATCCCTCTAATGATGAGTCTGATTTTAACTCCTGCTTGACTAGCTTCATATAGTTTGTCAATCATTTGTTTATCAACCAGATTATTCATCTTAAGTAAGATATAGGCTTCTTTTCCTTTTTTGGCATTATTAATTTCGTTCTCAATAAGCTTATTAAAGCCACTTCGTGTAGTACGTGGAGAAACTAATAGATGCTGATATTTATAATTTCGTTCGTTATTTTCAAAGAAATTGAATACTTGTTTGACTTCGTAAGCTATTTTTTGATTGGTAGTAAATAAGCTTTTATCACTATATAAAACAGCTGTTTTTTCATTATAATTACCGGTTCCAATATTGGCATAATAAAACGATTTGCCATTCTCTTTACGAGTAATTAAACAAAGCTTACTGTGCACTTTTAGGCCTTTCACACCATAAATTACTTTCACCCCTTCTTCCCCTAATTTTTTCGCCCAATAGATATTATTTTCTTCATCAAATCGAGCTTGCAATTCGATAATCACCACCACATTTTTTCCGTTTTTAGCGGCATTAATTAAGGCATTCGTTACTTTACTATTCATGGCCACTCTATATAAAGTAATACGAATAGAAGATACATGCGGGTCGAGAGCTGCTTCACGCATTAAATCAATAAAGTAATGAAATGATTGATAAGGATAATGCACCATAAAATCTTTATTGCGCATATGTTGCATAATACTACCTGCACTATCAATTTCAGGGTGATTCAAAGGTTTTAGATTTTCGTAGGTTAAATCTTTTCTGCCAAAATCTGGAAATGAAATAAAGTCTTTGAAATTATGATAGCGTCCACCTCCAATCAAGTTATCATCTTTCACTAAGTGCATGGCCCATTTGATTTTATTGTATAAATCAGATGGAATATCTTTATCATAAAGAAAACGAACAGGCTCGCCTTTCTTTCTGTTTTTGACACTTTTATAAATGCTGTCGATATAGGTTTGTGCTACTTCATTTTCAATATCTAATTCAGCATCACGTGTAATTTTTAAAGTATAGGCTTCTATTTGTTTCGCTTGTAATGTTTTAAAGATTTCAGGTAAATTATGTCGAATAACATCATCTAAAAACATAATATTTAAACGATCATCTTTGCCTGGTACTTTGATAAAACGAGGTAACCTCTTAGGTATTTCAATTATAGCATATTTCACTACTTCATGAGGGCCAGCTAACATTCGAATCCCAAAATAGATAGACTGATCTTTTAATTCTGGAAATTGTTTGGCTTGATTGAGCATTATTGGAATAATATCAGAACGCACTTGCTCACTAAAATATTCTTTAACAAAAACAGATTGTTCTTTACTCAATTGTTTTTCATTGATAAAATAGATCTTCTGTTTTTGCAATTCACTAATGATAGTATTGTAAGTGCTTTCAAAATCTTCTTGTAAATCGCGCACTTTCAGTTGTATTTCTTCTAGAAGCTGTTTTGGTGTATAACCTGCAAATTCAGCAATCATTTTCTTTCCTAATGGAAGGATTTTTTTGATGGATGCCACACGTACTCTAAAAAATTCATCCATATTATTACTGAAAATACCTAAAAATCTCAATCTTTCAAAAAGGGGCACAGACTTATCCATTGCCTCTTGCATCACTCGATGATTAAAGGCAAGCCAACTCAATTCTCTATTGATATAATTAGATTTTTGGGGCATCTTCGCTTGTATTGTTTGGCGTTTCTATAGGTATTACTGTGATATCTATTCTAGGGTCTTCAATTTTATCAGGGATATCAAAAAATTCAATATGATTTTTGTTTTGGTGTAAGTCTTTCCAAGTATCACTTTCTATACGTATACATATGATCCCAGCAACGGGTAAATCTGCTACATAACTATCTAATAAATAATTGGCTGTATGCAACAAACTTGGATTATGACTAAATACAAATAAACGCTCACAACTATCATCAATTTGAGCAATGGAACTGATTGTTTTTTCTACAGTAGATTCGTATAAGTTAATATCCATTACAATTTTATCATAAGGAATATTGTTTTTTATGGCAAATATATGTGCTGTTTGTAAGGCTCTACTAGCTGTTGAACTTAAAATCATATCGG
>CANHVE010000011.1 GCA_947464015.1 Saprospirales bacterium
AAAAATATGAAATCAAAGAAATTTTTATTTCAATTAATAAATGATGAATCTTATAATATCAAATTTAAGGGATTGGTAATGGAGAAATTTGATATAGAGATAAGAGACTGAAAATCCTTGTGTCGACGTCCCGAAGCTTCGGGACGATCCCGCCCCTTCCGATATTCGGAACCACAAAAGCCCTCAATTTGAGGTTTTTTTTTATTTAGTAATATATCAGCTGTTCGACATGTTCCGCAGGGCATGTCGAACCATTAATAAAAGGCATTTGTAATGCCTACTAATTCAATAAAAAAATATCCTATTGCCTTTGTTGGTCTTATGACCAACGAATAATAACGAAATCGTATTTATAAAATACTTGTTGGAGATCCTGAACATTCGGGACTCCAAGAAGGGCGTGAAATGTTTTTTTTTAGTTTTCCATCCTTATTTCTACCTAATAAACTCTGCCAGCAATTTCATTTTAAAAAATAAATTCGAAAATTGTAGTGGGATATTTAATTCATCGATTTCATCAAATGATTTTTGACTCTGTAATTTTTTTAATTCATCAATCTTATCCGAAATACTGATAAATAACCATTCACAGTCCTTTCCTATATAGCGTTTATTTCGCTTGTCAATAATATGTTTCTCTTGAATACGACCTATTTTGATCAAACTAAAGGTAAATCCAGATTTTCGTGCCACTAACATTTGCTCGTTTGATACAATAGTTATTAATTGATCATAACTTAAATGCGCTTTTTTCGCATTCTCAAATTGCTTTAAATTATTCTTCAATTCACTTAATAATAAATTCTTAGTCGCTCTACTAGATGTAATTAAGCCTCCTAATTCTTTTATTAAACTGGGTAGTTCTTTCACTACTGCTAACCATTCTATAGGCATACAATTATTTTAATGATTCAATACTTAAACAAATATATATTTTTCTATTCAATAGTAATATGATATATACACCACCAGTTATAAATTGCTTATACTATACTTGCTCAATAATAAGTACTTTTACCTCACATGGAAAACATTGACTTAGCACGAGAATATATCTTACAAACAAACAAACACGTATTCTTGACCGGGAAAGCAGGTACAGGTAAAACGACCTTATTACGCGAAATTCAAAAAAATAGTATTAAAAAAACAGTCACTACTGCCCCAACTGGTGTTGCAGCCATCAATGCAGGCGGTATGACCTTGCATTCTTTTTTTCAATTGCCATTTGGGATGTTTATTCCGCAAGAATATAGAAGCTTTGACCAAAATGTATCTGTTACTACTCCCGGTAGCCTTTTTCAAAATTTAAAATTGAGTAAAACCAAACGCGATTTGATCAATGAATTGGAACTCCTTATTATCGATGAAGTGAGTATGTTGCGTTGCGATACACTGGATTGTATCGACTTAATTTTACGTCAAGTGCGCAAAAAACCTGAACAAGCTTTTGGGGGTGTTCAAGTATTATTTATTGGCGATTTGTTTCAACTTCCCCCCGTAGTAAATGATGAAAATTGGTCTGTTTTATCGAGTTATTACGATACGCCTTTTTTCTTTAGTGCACAAGTATTTCAACAAACCGAAATGCTGAATGTAGAACTGGATAAGGTGTACCGACAAAGTGATGAAACTTTTATTCAATTACTCAATCATGTGCGAAATAATGAAATGACCGAAGAGGATTTTGAATTGCTCAATAAACGTTATGAACCTGAATCGATTTATGGTTTAGAAAATTATATTACGCTTTGTACGCATAATTGGAAAGCAGATAAAATTAATATCTCTCAATTGCAGCGTCTAGAAGCCGATGAAATGGAGTTTGAAGCCGAAATGTGGGGCGATTTTCCAGAACGTACTTATCCTACCGAACAAAAATTGGTGCTGAAACAAGGAGCTCAAATCATGTTTATTAAAAATGATACGAGCCTCGATAAAAAATATTTTAATGGAAAATTAGCTACGATTAAACGTATTTATTATGATGAAATCGTGGTTAATTTTTTTGATACACGTGAAGAATTTTCGGTGAAAAAAGAAACTTGGAAAAATATACGATACCACTTCGATGCCGGAACGAATAAAGTAGAGGAAGAAGAAATAGGGGCTTTTACTCAATATCCCATCAAACTTGCTTGGGCAGTAACCATTCATAAAAGCCAAGGTTTAACTTTTGAAAAAGCGGTAATTGATGCAGGGCAATCGTTTGCCGCCGGTCAAGTGTATGTAGCACTTAGTAGATGTACTAGTTTAGAAGGAATGTATTTACTTACTCCTATACATCCCGATGCCATTAAAACGGAAGCCAAAATAGTTGCTTATTCGAAAGACACTCAGGCAAAAAAAAACGAACTTAAAAACAAGCTACAAGATGCTAAAACAGAATATGCAAAGCATCTATTGTTGAAGGCTTTTGATTGGTCAAAAATGATTGTAAATGCCAATGAATTGAAAGATTTAGTTTTAGAAAAACAAATCCCCAATAAAGAACAAGCTAATGAAATGGCCACCCAAGTTTTATATAAAGTCATTGAACAAAAAGAAATAGCAGATAAATTTTTGAAACATTTACATGCGCTATTTACTACGGATGATATAGATTTTCTGCAAGAACGAATGCGCAAAGCCATCGATTATTTTGGTATCAGTATGAGTCAACAAGTAATTGCTCCTTTGCATGCACATATCGAAGAAATGAAAAGCAAAAGCAGAATCAAAAAATATTTGGAAGAAATTGTCCTCATAGAAAAGTTGTTTATTTATAAGTTGCAAGAAATTGAAAAATTACAATTTAATGGGACTATCTTTTATCAAGGGCCAACTTTTTTTGATACCCAAAGTATAGAGGAAATCGAAATAAAAGCTAGTGCTAAAGCTCAAAAAGGCGATAGTCATAAAGAAACCTTAAGCCTTTACCAATCAGGTAAAACAGTGGCTGAAATTGCTTCCTTGCGCGCACTTACAGAAGGGACAATCGAAAATCATCTTTCTAAATTTATTGCTACTGGCGAAGTGAATATTCATGATTTTGTAAGTAAGCAACAACTAAAAGAAATCAGTGAGATTATCGAATCCAATAAGTCGCTTAGCTTAACTGAACTTAAGGCAATATTAAGCGAAAATTATAGCTATAGTCAACTAAGAATGGCACAAAGCTATTTTCAATCTTTAAAAAAGCAATAAAATTTATACCTTCGTAGCTAGAATCATATAGCTTGAAAAAGACATTTCATCTAATTCGTAAATCCTTTCCTATACAGCTTTTTATACTCAGTATAAAAAAGCAGCATATCTTATTATTTATTTGGATGATGTTTTTTCTAACCATTCTAAATAAATTATTTAGTACCTATGGCATCTCTTTACTTTTTCTCGATCCCGAATATTTAGGGCAAGGAGGTTATGTGAGCTTTGCATTAGTGGGAGTGGGCTTTGGAGCATTTATCGTAACGTGGAATTTAGTAATGTATATTTTAAATAGTTTTAGATTTCCATTTCTTGCCACGCTGCGTTGGCCCTTAGCCACCTTTGCAATCAATAATTCTATTCTTCCCATAGCGTTTATTATCTCCTATGTGTATTGTGTGATTGCTTATCAAGTCAAATACGAATTTTCTTCTACGAAAGATATCTTGTTAGACGTAGGTGGGTTCTTTGCTGGATTTGCATTCATGGTGCTCATCAATGCTGCTTACTTTCAATTTGCGAATAAGGATATCATCAATATTATCCGTCAAAAAAGAAGAACCTTACGAATTCTTAAAAGAGAATTGCACAAAAAAAGAATTGAAAAATATGAAGATTTAGAAGATGCCGAATATCCTTTCTTTGTTGAATATTATATCAGTAATAACCTCAAATTAAAACGTACTAGAAGTGTAGAGCATTACGATAAAGAAATATTGACAGAAGTATTTCAGCAACATCATTGGAATGTAGTGCTAGTGCAAATTTTATCTTTTATTACAATTGTGGTTATTGGATTATTTATTGAACGACCTATTTTTTTATTACCAAGCGCTACGAATATATTTTTATCCTTTGCTGTAATTACATCTGTTTATGGCTTGTTTAAATTTACAAGTGGTAAATGGAGCACTACCGCGTTTTTTATAGCTTTTATACTCATCAATGTAGCTACTAAATATAGCTATCTTTCATATCAAAACAAAGTGTTTGGATTAGATTATACCAAAGGCAACAAGGAGTATAGTGTTGATGCATTAACGAAGTTGGCTAATAAAAAAGATGTTCAAAAAGATATAGAGAATACTCACTTAATTTTAGAAAATTGGTTGGCAAAAAATAAGTCGTATAAAAAACCAAAAATTATTTTTATCTGTGCTTCAGGTGGTGGACATAGAGCTAGTATGTTTACGATGGCGATGTTGCAAACGGCCGATAGTGTCAGCAACGGGAAATTAATGAAACAAACTGTATTGATGACAGGCGCAAGTGGTGGTATGTTAGGCGTAGCCTATTATCGCGAGTTGTATTATCAAAATAGCTTACACCATTTGAAAGGGAGTTTATACGATAAAAAATATACCTTCGATGTAGCTAAAGATTTAAATAGTGCTATAACAGCTTCTATTACTACCAACGATTTATTTTATCCTTTGCGCAGTATTAAAATGAAGGAAAATAAATATAAAAAAGATAGAGCTTATATGTGGGAATATCAGTTTAATAGCAATACCCATCAATTTTTAAAAAAGAATTTAGCAGATTATGTACAACCTGAAAAATCTGCACAAATACCCATGATGCTCAATTATCCTGTCATCACCAATGATGCTCGATATTTATTAGTTGCCTCTCAACCGATGCGTTATATGATGAAACCATATAATACCAATACCGGTTGGATCAACCAAAATCAGATTGAAGTAGATGCTATCGATTATCAAAGTTATTTCAGTGGCTTTCATCCATTAGATATGCCTATCTCTACTGCTGTTAGAATCAATGCTACCTATCCCTGGATTTTACCTAATGCTACTTTTCCTACTACTCCTGAATTCACTACGATGGACGCGGGGATTAGAGATAATTTAGGAACAGGTTTAGCCTGTAGATTTATTAGCGTATATAAAAAATGGATCAATGAAAATACCTCAGGCATTGTTATCGTTGAAATTCGCTCCTTAGAAAAAGTAGATGCCATTCTAGAGTTAGACAGAAAAAGTTGGTTTAGTAAAGTGACTAGTCCTTTTGGTACCATCAGTAATAACCTCACCAACTTACACGATTATAATAACGATGCTTTTCTGGCCTATCTAAAAGATAATGTGAAAGTGCCAATTGATATTGTTCGTTTTGAATATACACCCGATAAAAAATCGGCTAAAGCTAGTATGAGTTTTCGTTTAACGTCGAAAGAAAAAAATGATATTCTTTTAGCTACGCAAAACACCTACAATCAAACCAAACTCAAAGTACTTAAAAAGATTCTAAACTAATATTACTTGAGTTTTTAAATAGTTCGTATTTCAATCAATATAATGTAATTTTGTAAGAACTAATTCAATATCATGAAGTATACTTTATTGTTTGTATTCCTTTTTGTATTCCTATCTGCTTTTTCATACAACAATCAAGCAGCTAAAAAATATCAAAAATTTCCTCATTGGATTCTAATGATGGAAGATCCTAAAGTAAATTATTTTGAAGCTCAAAAAGCATTTGATTTATTTTGGAAAAACAGAAAAAGACCTATAGAAGAAAAAGAAATCTTAGGCACCATTGCAGAAGAGTCTATTGCAGATGATAAAGCACTTACTCGTCGATTAAAAAAATTACCTGAATCTTCTCGTAACCTTACTTTTCAATATAAAAAATTCATGTACTGGTCAGAAATGATTAAACCTTATGTACAAGAAGATGGAAGCATATTGACTGAAGAACAAATCCAACAAATCAACAAATAATAAATTTATTTATAGAAGCAGTAATGCTTTCTTTATAATATATATTCATATGAGAAAAATTTATATTTTTAGTTTATGTTTAATTTGCAACTTAGTTGCATTTACACAAACTACTCCATGGCAGTGCTTAGGACCGGTGAAGTTTCCAATCAATAATGTAGGTCAGATTAATGGAATGGGACGTACTACTCAGTTGAAATTCCATCCAACAAACCCTGCTATTATTTATGCTACATCAGCCTCAGGTGGTTTATGGAAAACAATCGATACGGGTAATACTTGGCAAGTATTAGGTACGGATACTTTTCCTAGAACCAAATTAGCATCTATTTGTATCGATTATACGAATGATAATATTCTGTATTTAGGTTCAGGCGACCCTAATTATTTTTCAACCAATACCGGTATTTATAAAAGTACCAATGGGGGTGTTACTTGGTCTTTGTCTAATACCAATATAGGTAATAGAATGGCACTCGAATTATTAATGAGTCCCTTAAACCATAACGAATTAATTGCAGCAACCAATGATGGGATTTGGAAAAGTATAGATGCGGGCGCTACTTGGACACAGAAAAGAACAGGTCGATTTTTAGATATGAAGTTTAAACCGAATGCGACTAGTACCACTTTATATGCAGTTACGAATACTCAATTCTTTACGTCAACTGATATGGGGGAAACGTGGACAGAAACTACGAGTGGGATTACAATTTTTCCTGATTTAGGAGATGGTCCAGGCAGTAGATTAGCTGTAACTAAAGCCGATTCTAATTTAGTTTATTTATTAATGCTCAATAACGGAGGTAGCATTTTTAAATCGACAAATAGTGGAACAAGTTTTTCATTAGTACGAAGTGTACCAGATACCAGTATTGTAGGTTATCAAATTGATGCTTCGGGACAAGGCAATTATAATATGTCTTTTTGTGCGAGTCAAGTAGATCCAAATGAAATCTATGTAAATTGTCATTGTATTTGGCGTTCATTAAATGGAGGGGTGCATTTTGAGAAGTTGACTAACTGGCCATCTATCGTACATACAGATATGCATTGTTCAGTTTTTTCACCTTATTTCCCTACTTACTTATACAATGCAAATGATGGAGGAATTTGGTTGAGTAAAGATAAAGGAGTTAGCTGGAAACCAATGAATGACGGTTTTTCTACGATGGAATTTTATCATGCCGCACAAAGTCCTACAAGAAATTATGTAATTGGTGGTACACAAGATAATGGTGGCGTCTATTATTACAGAAATAATTGGTATACCTATCAAGGCGGTGATGTAGGGACACAATTTTTTATTGATTATTCGGCTCGTCAACAAGAATATCAATGTGAAAATGGTTTTCACAGAAGTAATTTATTTGGGGGATATGATAGTACATACTTAGCTAGTAATGTTCAAGGAAATGATGTACTTATGCTCTTTAAACCAGAAGACGAAAACTTAGGTTTTGCCACTAAAACAGAAATGTATAGAACCACTAATCTACAATCGAGTATACCAGTTTGGACCGCTATTACAAGTATTAATAAAAGTATAAAAGCTATTACCTATAATCCTATCGATAAAAACATTATCTATTTTGTAACGAATGATAATAAGGTTTGGCGCATGAATAATGCTACAGGTACTACCCCAACTTATTTTAATATTAGTTCAACACCTGCTGGAACATCTTTATATGCAAGCATTGCTATTACTAATTTAGATACAGGAATTATTTATATGAGTTGTGGTAATCGTGTTTTTAGATCGACTAATAGTGGCACTACTTGGACAGCTATATCGGGAACATTACCACTGGTGAATATTATTACCATCCTACATGATCAATCATCGTTTGATGAATCTATTTATTTAGCTACAGCAAGAGGTGTATATTATCGTAATAATACGATGACTGATTGGCAATTATTTAATAAAGGATTACCTACAATTGCAGATATTCGTGATATGATTATGTTTGATGATGGCAGTATTAATAGATGTTTACGAGTTTCCTATTTTGGTAGAGGCGTATTTACTATTCCATTGCAATTCACCAATACTTGTGCTTATATCAATGGACTTACTGCCAGTATGATTGGTAATAATGTAAATTTACGTTGGACAGAAAATGTAAATACAACCATAGCATACAGACGAACAGCAGATGTCATGTGGAATTATGTGAATGCAGGAACCACAAGTTCCTATTTATTAGCTGGATTAAATGGTTGTGAAGAATATGAAATAAGAGTCCGTAAAAATTGTGGTACTGATAGTAGCTTTTGGAGTACCAGCGTATATATCAATACAAATCCATATCCATTACCTGCTATTTGGACGAATGAAGATATAGGTGCGGTGGGTTTAGCTGGAAGTGTATGTTATGATGATATCAGTAAATCATACACCGTTGAAGGTTCTGGAGATGATGTATGGGGCAATAATGATCAATTTTATTTTGTTCATACACCATTTAGTGGAAATTTAGAGGCGAGTTGTAGAGTGTCCTATCTCGAAAATAGTTATGGTTGGGCTAAATCTGGATTGATGATTCGTGAATCATTAAATACCGATTCCAAACAATCGATGGTTTGCTTAACACCAGGTAATGGAGTAGCTAATCAATATAGACAAAATACTGCAGCAGGTAGTTCGAATGTGAATTTAAATCGATTTAATGCTCCTATTTATATTCGCATCACTCGAATTGATTCTGTGATTTCTACTTATTATTCTTTTGATGAATCAAGTTGGATAGAAATCCATACAGACACTTTTAGTATGTCAAATAATGCTTATATAGGTATGTTCTCTTGTAGTCATGAGAATGATAATTTACATACAGCTGTTTTCGATCATCTAAAATTAAGTAATCATCCTACATTAAGTATACCTACTGTGAATCCATCAGCTGATTTTGATTTTACTATTTATCCAAATCCAGCAAGTGAATCCTGCACTATTCAATTAGTAAGTAAGGTTTTTAAAACATATACGGTACGTATTATGGATGCTAGTGGACGTATTCAACTTTCACAGAACTTTGCTGCGAATTCAAACGTAGAAAGTATAGCAATTAATACTTCAAAATTGTCATCAGGATTGTATACAGTTGTGCTCGAAAATGAAACATCACGACTTATTAAAAAATTGGTAATTAAATAAATAGAATCATGTTAAAAAAATCTATTTTTCTGATTGTTACTTTTTGTGCTTTATTTAGTTTTTATACGCAGGCACAAATGAATAATAAGGATATTGTAATTACAACATATAAAAGCAAAGGAGAAGTTAAATTAGTTATTACAGGCAATAACTTAGATAAGATAAGTGAAGTTGTTATACAACGTGGAACTGATCCTTCTCAGCCATTACGTCAAATTAGAATTTTAACTACAAAAGAAATTGAGCAACTGAAAAATGCACCTTTAACTTGGGTGGATAAATTTCCATTATCTGGAGCGACTGATGCATTTTATAGAGCTGCAGTTACCTATAAAGAAGGCTATCAACGTATATTCCCAGCTATTGAAACTAAAATTGATTCAACTTATATAAAGTAATTATTTTAAGCTTTCAAAAAGTATCGTTGCTAAGTGTTTGGACGATACGCCAGTTCCATCCATAATCTGATGTCTACAAGAAGTGCCTGATGCACATATCGTATGCGAATCTTTATGCTTTCGTACACTAGGGAATAATACTAATTCACCTACTTGCATACTGACTTCATAATGTTGTTTTTCATAACCAAAAGAACCGGCCATTCCGCAGCAACCACTTGGGATGAGTGATACAGTTGTTTGTAACAATTGAGCTAATACATGTATTGATTTTTGTATGTCACTCATAGCCTTTTGGTGACAATGACCATGAACTTGAATCGCTTGTGAATGTATATTAAAACAGGAACTATCTATTTTTCCATTCTCCATTTCTTTATATATAAATTCATCAAGGGTATATGAATGAGTGGCTATAAATTGCGCTTTTTCGCGCAATTCAGGGTTTACCAATTTAGGATACTCATCTCGAAAACCTAAAATACAAGAAGGTTCAATACCTATTAAAGGACTATCTTCTTGAATAAGCGATGTTAAATATTGTACGTTTTTATTTGCTACTCTCTTTGCATCCTTCAAAAATCCTTTTGAAATATAGGCTCTTCCACTATTGGCATGGTGACTAATGGCTACTTCGTATCCAAGCTTAGATAATAGTTGTATACTATGTATACCTACTTCTACATCATTAAACTCTGAAAATTCATCAATGAATATATATACTTTGCCTTTTGTAGGAGTAGATGCAACTAAGTTGCGTTTATTTTTTGCATACCAACTACTCAATGTATATTTATATAAAGCAGGTAAATTTCGTTGAGGTGCTACATCTAAAATATTTTTTATCCAAGAAGAAATAAGTGGATTCGTCAACATAAAATTACTGAGTGGACGAACATAAGAACCTATTTTATTACCAGTGCTAATATGCGCCATTGCCCAAGAAGAGAGAGGTGCACCATTTTCTTTTTGATATTGATATAAAAATTCAGCTTTTAATAAAGCCATATCTACATTCGACGGACATTCACTCTTACAGCCTTTACAACTCAAACACAAATCAAGTATTTCTTTGATTTCAGTATGATTGAATTTATTTTTTTTATCAGAATGGGTTAAAAATTCACGTAATATATTAGCTCGAGCACGAGTAGTATCTTTTTCGTTTCTAGTAGCCATATAACTCGGACACATCGTACCACCAATTAAAGATGTTTTTCTGCAATCTCCACTGCCATTACATTTTTCACTAGCTTGTAAGATGCCTCCCTCCTCAGCAAAATTGATGATAGTTTCTATTACAGGTGTTTTTGATTCACTAATTTCATATCGTAATGAACTATCCATGGGAGGGGTATCGATTATTTTACCTGGATTGAAAATACCATTAGGGTCCCACGTTTTTTTAATATCACGCAATACTTCATAGATACGATTTCCTAACATCAGCGGTATAAATTCTCCTCTCACTCTACCATCGCCGTGTTCTCCACTTAGAGAGCCATTGTATTTTTTTACTAGATGTGCAGAAGCAGTGGCAATAGTTCGAAGCATTTCTACTCCTTCTTTGCTTTTTAAATTTAATACTGGTCGAATATGCAATTCACCTGCACCAGCATGCGCATAATAGACAGCATTTTGATTAAAGCTTTTCATCAATTGTCCAAATTCATCTATATAAGCAGGTAAATCAGCTAATTCTACTGCGGTATCTTCTACAACAGCAACAGGTTTAGCATCGCCAGGAAAATTAGATAATAATCCTAATCCAGCCTCCCGTAATTTCCATACTTTTCGTATAGCTACTGCTCCATCTATGATGGGATATGCATAGGCTGTCGTTTTGGTTTGTATACGCTCAATAAATTGATTAGTCAACTGATCTAAAGTCAATGAATCATCTGCACCAATTTCAATAATTAAAATAGCTTGAGGTTCCCCTTCTATAAAAAAACGATATTGACTATATTCGATTTGTCCTTTAGTGCAATCTAAGATATTATAATCCATTAATTCAATAGCTCTTGGTTGAAGCTCCATCAGACTTACCACTGATTTCAAACTTTCATGTAAGTCCATGAATTGGGCACAAATTAATCGTGTTTCTTTAGGTGGTAAATCATCTACATGAATTTTAATTTCAGTTATAAAACATAAAGACCCTTCACTACCTGCAATCAATTTGGCTAAATTCAATTTAGGTCCGTTTGCTGTAAATGGTTGTTGTTGAATAATCTCATCTATGGCATAACCTGTATTTCTTCTATGAATACTAGCTTTGGGGAATTCTTTACGAATCTCTTCTTGTAAGCTGGTATCTTGTAGTGTGCTTAATAAGTGATTATATATGTTTGATTGTGTGTTCTGTTGATTTAAAATTTCTTGTATAGATATCGCATCTTCTTCTTTAAAAATGGCTTCACTTCCATCATGAAGTAATACTTTAAGTTCGAGTGTATGTCTTCGAGTATCGCCGTATATAATCGAATACGAACCACAAGAATTATTTCCTACCATACCTCCAATCATAGCTCGGTTGGCAGTTGAAGTATTCGGTCCAAAAAATAATCCATAAGGCTTTAAATAAATATTCAATTCATCACGCACAATTCCAGGTTGAAGTCGAACCCATTTCTCTGCTGTATTTACTTCAATAATTTTAGTGAAATGTTTAGATACATCAACGACTATACCTGCACCAACACACTGCCCGGCTAAGGAAGTACCAGCCGTTCGAGGAATTAAAGAAAAATGATGTTCAGTAGCAAAATGGATTAGTTTTTTTAAATCTTCTTCATTTTTAGGGTAGGCTACTGCTATAGGCAATTCTCTATATATAGACGCATCAGTAGCGTATAAACTACGTGTAGCTTTGTCCGTATGAATGGTACCGCTTAGTGTAGTATTTAACTGCGTAAAAAGGCTATGTGTAAGAATCAAGTATTCTAAATTTTTTGTAAAAATACTTGAAAGCATCCATAAAATTGTGAGTAGTTTTACACTTTAATTATTCTAAAATATACATATGAAAAAAATTAATTATTTACTATTAGTCCTTGGAATCATGTTGGCTGTGAGTGCCTGCAATAAATGGGGCAATAATTTCACTTTAAAAGGCAAAATCAATGGTATTCAAGATGGAGCGAAAGTTTTATTGTTTGATAGAAATTATACTACCAAAAAAATAGACACTATTGCTACAGGGATAGTGAAAGATGGCAAGTTTGAATTAAAAGGGAAATTAAAACGTGTTGACGTGTATTATATTGGTATAGAAGGGATGGAACAAGCAAAGCAAGTTGTTTTGGAGAAAAAAGATATGGAAATGTATGAAGATTCATTAAATCCTGGTATTTACAATATTAAAGGTTCTGCAGGACAAGAAGATTTTAATAAAATGCAAATGATCATTTTTAATATTGAAATGGCACAGCAGAGTTTATATCCAGCTATGGAGCAAGCACAAATGATGGGCGATGAAAAAAGAATTGATTCCTTAAGTCAATTATATCAAATGGGTTTTAACGCCATAGAAGATGAAATCAAAGCCAATGCTAAGAAGAATCCTAAATCGATTATTTCTCCCATATTGATTTTGAATTACTCGTATATGTTAGACCCTAAAATATATCATCCTATATATGATGCCTTTACTGAAGAAGTTAAAAATACTCAAGCAGGTATTATGCTTAAAGATAAAATTGATATTTTAGAAAGAACAGCTGTAGGTAAAAAGATAAGCGATATTGTTGGGATTGATCCAAATGGAAATAAAATTTCATTGATGAGTGTAAAAGGCAAAGTAACCTTAATTGATTTCTGGGCTAGTTGGTGCGGACCTTGTAGAAAAGAAAATCCTAGAGTAAGACAGATTTATAGTCAGTTTCACGACAAAGGATTTAATATATTAGGTGTTTCTTTAGATGATAAAGCAGCTGATTGGAAAGAAGCTATAGCAACAGATAGTCTTACATGGAATCATGTAAGTGATTTAAAAGGTTGGGAAAGCAAAGCAGCGAAAGATTTCGCCATACAAGCCATACCTCAAACGATCTTAATTGATGCGAATGGAACCATCATCGCCCGTAATCTAAACAATGAAGAATTAACGGCAAAACTTAGCTCCTTGTTAGGAAAATAATTTTGTATTCATAATCAAATAAATTATAAAAGCCTTCATCATTGATGAAGGCTTTTGTTGTATGTATCAGTAAAGAACTACTATTGTAATTTTTGATTAGACTGAAGTATAATTTTTTCTATAGGTTGTTATATTTCATCAAAATCTTGGATTGAATCATTAAAGAGTTATGTATGTGCTATAATAAGATTATTTCAATACTCCAAACCTAAGGAAAATACTGCCATAGACACCATTTAGGTCTTTATTTTGGAGTGCATTGCGAAGGCCTAAATTGATACGATAATGTAATCCAGCACCAAAAGAAACATTTTTATGTACGATATAATTAAAGGTTATTCCAGGTTCAATCACGCAAAAATTCCATTTACGTATATCTAATGCATTGGTACGATATTGAATCATTGCCCAATTGACTGATAAATTCGGCTCAAGTTGATATTTTTTAGAATGAAAAATTATATAACCAAACTTTATCCCAGCCGACTGATGCATGAAATTATATGTTTTTGTCAGCATGGTATCTTGGTTAAATAAACTCATCTGCTCATAATTGGTCAATCGCTCGTATTGTGCTCCAATATGATATTTTTTATAAATGATTATGTTCCCCGAAAAATGGGTATACATCCCAGCTTTTTTTTGCAATATCTGCCCCACATGCATACCTGCTTCAAAATAATATTGTCCTACTGCCCGCTTGAATGGCGATATAGGCTTGATACTATCAGTAGTCTGCGCTTGGATACCAAGTGTCAGAAAGAGCATACAAGAAGCAAAAATCAATTTTTTCATTCACTCAAAGCTACAAATACTTTTTTTAAGAGGAAATGAAATTTAGACTTACATATCGTATTTTTACAAATAAGAAAATGTTTGCAATATTAGATACAGAAACCACCGGAGGAAAACCAATAGACGATCGAATTACTGAGATTGCTATTTTTATTCATAATGGGAAACGTGTAGTAGAAAGTTATTCTACTTTGATCAATCCAAATAGAAAAATAGATCCTTTTGTTAGTGGAATGACAGGTATCACTAATGAGATGGTGGCAGATGCACCTCCTTTCGAAGAAGTAGCTCAAAAAATTTGGGAACTTACCGAAGGAAAAATATTTGTGGCTCATAATGCTCGTTTTGATTATGGTATGTTACGTAATGAGTTTAGACGATTAGGCAAAATTTTTAATCGCAAACAATTATGTACTATAAAATTGGCTCGAAAAATTATTCCAGGTATGCAATCCTATAGCCTAGGTAGACTTTGTGAAGATATTGGAATCAAGCTCAATAATAGACATAGAGCTTATGGCGATGCCGAAGCCACAGTATTATTATTTGAGAGATTGATGTTGAATGATCGTAAAGAAATCATTCGAACCGAATTACACGAAGGATTAGATGATAATATATTACCTCCTAATGTTACTAGAGCACAAGTGGAACAATTACCCGAAGAAGCAGGGGTTTATTATTTCTTAGATGAACATCAAAAGATTTTATATATCGGTAAAAGCAATAATATTTATAAACGAGTATTAAGTCATTTTTCCAACGATATTAAAACAGAAAAAGGAGCCAAACTTAAAGATAAAATATATGATATATCATTCCAGTTAACTGGTAGTGAATTAGTGGCTATGTTAGTTGAAAGCGATGAAATTAAACGAAAAATGCCACCATTCAATGTTTCTCAACGTATTAAAAAATATAGACAAGGAGTTTTTCTTCGTACCGATGAACATGGATTTCATTATTTCAAAGCAGAAAATTTGAAAGCAGATGAAGAGCCTATAATTAAGGCAACTACCCCACGTATAGCAAATAAAATGGTAGATGAATTAAATTTCAGATATAATTTAAGAGCCTATACCACACTTATACCCAAACTAAAAAGTATGGGAACACTTGATGAATTTGCCAAATCACACAATGAAAAAATAGAAAGCTTAATTCAAGGTTTTTATTTTGAACATCCTAATTTCTTTATTGTAAATGAAGCAGTCAATCCAAACGAACGAACACTCATTTGGGTAGAAAATAATATATACAAAGGTTATGGCGACGTGAATGTGCTGGATGGCTTTGATGATTTGGAGTCTTTAAAAGAAAAGATCGTCTTCAAAAAAGACAACCCAGATATACGAGCTATTCTTCGTTCATGGTTGAAGAAAAATAAAAAAACAATGGTACTTAAATATTAAAAAAAAGCAACTAGAATCTAGTTGCTTTTTTTTATATGATATTTTATGAATTATTTTATTTTATCGTAAGATGCTTTTAAAAACTGCATCATCTCTGTGATATAAGCTTCAGAGAAATCAAATTTGATTCCTGCAGCAGCGAAAACTTCCCCAATAGAACGAGTATAACCTAAAGACAAAGCTTTTTTATAATTCGCAATAGCTTGAGTAGGATTTTCCATATATTGTTTATACATAGCAATAGCTCCTAATTGTGCATATGCATATTCAATATAGTAGAATGGTACATGATAGATATGCAACACTTTTTGATACGAGTTACTTCTATATTTTTCATAACCACTCCAATCTACTACACTGCTAGTGTATTTTTTGCTTAATTCTAAATATTTAGCTTCACGCTCCGCTGCAGTATGTGTAGGATTTTCATACATCCAATGTTGTAATGAATCAATAATACAAACACCTGTAAACGTTTTGAAAATGCCTTTTAAATGACGTTTTTTAGCCGCATTTTTATCTTCTTCATTCGTGTAATACACATCCCAATGTTCCATACAAAATAGCTCCATACTCATTGAAGCTAATTCAGCTATCTCACTTGGATAAGATTTAAATGAATTCAATAATAAAGGATGACTTAAGAAGGTATGTACCGCATGGCCCATTTCGTGAGTCATTACACGAATATCCGTTTCACTCATATTAGCATTCATAAATACAAATGGTACACCCATTTCAGGCATAGTCATATTATATCCGCCATTGGCTTTTCCCATACGAGCATCTAAATCTAGATAGTTCATATCTTTCATGATGTCTAAACGAGAACCAAAAAATGGATCTACTCGATTTAAACAATCAATCGTTTTAGAAACAAATTCATCAACTGTCTCAAATGGTTTTAATGGTTTTTTATTGCTTTCATCTACTTCTAAATCCCATGGTCTTAAGCTCTCATATTGTAAATTGGCTTTACGAGTAGCATCAAAATCTTCTAAGATTGGAACTACTGCTTTAGCAATGGATTCATGAAACATTTTGCAATCAGCAGCAGTATAATCAAATCGTCCTAAAGCATCAAATTGATAATCTCTAAAATTAGTATAATTAGCATTTAAAGCTTTTTTAGTACGAAGTGCAATTAACTTTTCTAAAAGTTCACTTAATTTATCTCTATCTTGATATTCGCGTTCGATAGTTTTTTCAAAAACCTCCTGACGTAATGCTCTATCCGTGCTTTTCATAAACGCATTGGCTTGTGAAATAGCATATTCTTTATCTTGTACTTGAATAGTCATTACTCCCGTAATAGAATCATATTCGTTTCCCAATAAACTTTCTTGTTGAGAGATTTCAATGTTTTCTGGACGGAATATTTCAATTTCTTTTTTTAATCCACGAATATAGATGGCATAATCTGGTCCTAGTTGAGCGGTAAATGGACATTCTACAACTTTTTTAGAGAATGCAAAATAGAACTCATGATACTTAGCACTTAAATTTAGAATATAATCTTCTAATCTTTTTTTAGCCGTTTCATCAGTGGTATCTACACTTGTTTTTACATGTCTCCAACGAGCATCTTCTTCAGTGATTTTATCAAACTCACTAGCGTCTAATAATAATTTTTGTAAATCCTCTAATGATTGGATATTTCTGTTTAATAAATCTTGAGCATACACTTCCATATCTGACCATGCATTCACCTCAAATTCTTCTGGGATGAAATGTCTTTTATCTCTTTGTGGTAAGCTCATTGTTTCGTTTGATGTACTCATGGCAAGTAAATTTTATAATGTAATAGGCAAATTATTCTGCTTTTTTAGAGGCTCTTTTTTTCTTAGGAGCTTCTTCTGTCGCTTCTGTTGTTTCAGTAGCAGCAGCTTTTTTAGTTGTTTTTTTCTTTGGTTTTTCTTCTTTAACTTCTTCAGTGCTTGCTGCCGCTTCTTCTGTTTTTGGTTCACTAGCTGCTTCATCTGCTTTAGCTGCATTAGGATCAATCACACTGATTAATTTATGTTCGTCAAGTAAAGAATACCATTTGATTAATTTTTTAATATCACTCGCATATACTTTTTCTTCGTCATAATTAGCTAAAACACTTTTCATGTATTTACGAAGAGTAGCTTCATCCGATTTTTTTACATCAGGCACTGTATTTGATTTTTCATCCTTTTTCATATTAGAAAAAACCTCTTTTAACTCTACTGAATCATCAGTTGTATAGATAGTGATGTTTTCAAGTGGGGTGAACATATGCTGACGAGAGGATACAAATTTTTTTGCTTTGTCATGAAGTCCTTCTACAATAATTCCATCTGTTCTGTTGGCTACCACTTTATATAATCCTGGTAAACCGCTAATAGCCATAATGTCTTTTAAATCCATTTTTTTAATTTATTTATGTTTCTCTAAAAATTTCGGATGTCAAAAATACTAAAATATTTGTTACTAATATGCACTTATTACTCATTACTTTCTTCTACCTTTGCTATATGTCTTTCAAACTACATTCAAAATATCAGCCCGCTGGCGATCAACCTCAAGCTATAACTCAATTGTGTAAAGGGATTGAGCAAGGCGAGAGCGCACAAGTATTATTGGGTGTTACAGGTTCAGGTAAAACCTTTACCATTGCTAATGTGATTGAAAAAGTACAGAAACCTACCTTGATTCTCAGTCATAATAAAACCTTGGTTGCCCAATTATATGGGGAATTCAAGCAGTTTTTCCCAGATAATGCAGTCGAATATTTTGTGTCGTATTATGATTATTATCAGCCCGAGGCTTATATGTCGCATACCGATACCTATATTGAAAAAGATTTATCGATCAATGAAGAGATAGAAAAACTGCGTTTGTCTACTACTAGTTCGCTGTTGAGTGGACGAAGAGATATTATAGTAGTGGCTTCTGTTTCGTGCATTTATGGGATGGGTAACCCAACCGATTATAAAAATGGGATCATACGTATTTCTAAAGGAGATAAAATCTCTCGTAATAATTTCTTACATCATTTAGTGGATGCTTTGTATTCTAGAACGGAAGGTATTTTTGCACGAGGTAATTTTAGAGTTCGCGGTGATACGGTAGATATTTTTTTGCCTTATACCGATTACGCTTATCGCATGCAGTTTTGGGGCGATGAGATTGAAAGCATTGAAAGCTTTGAACCTGATACGGGCAGAACTATTGGTAAATTAGAACATTGCGCTATTTTTCCGGCCTATATGTATATCACTCCTAAAGATCAAATGGTTGAAATTATTCATGCCATACAAGATGAATTGCACGCGCAAGTTGCTTATTTTAATTCCTTAGGAAAAAAATTAGAAGCGACTCGTTTAAGCGAACGAGTGAATTTTGATTTAGAGATGATTCGTGAATTAGGCTACTGCTCAGGCGTAGAGAACTATTCGCGATTTATGGATCATCGTTTACCTGGACAAAGACCTTTCTGTTTACTAGATTATTTTCCTGAAGATTTTTTAATGGTGATTGATGAAAGTCACGTCACTGTTCCACAAATAGGTGCGATGTATGGCGGTGATAGAGCAAGAAAAACAAATTTAGTAGAATATGGATTTCGCTTGCCTTCAGCAATGGATAATCGACCTTTAAATTTTCAAGAGTTCGAATCGATAATGAAACAAACCATTTATGTAAGTGCTACTCCTGGTAAATATGAAATGGAGAAAACAGAAGGTGAATTTATTGAACAAGTAGTAAGACCAACTGGATTGCTCGATCCAACCATAGATGTAAGACCGACACTAAATCAAATAGATGATTTGATGGAAGAGATTGATAAGACCATTAAAGCGAAAGAGCGTGTATTGATAACTACACTAACGAAACGTATGGCCGAAGAGTTGACTCGTTATTTATATAGAGCGGGAATCAATTGTAGGTATATACACTCTGAAGTAGACACGATGGATAGAGTAGAAATTATAAGAGATTTACGATTAGGAGCATTTGATGTATTGATTGGAGTAAATCTGTTACGTGAAGGATTGGATTTACCGGAGGTATCACTTGTTTGTATCATGGATGCTGATAAAGAAGGCTTTTTAAGAAACACTCGTTCCTTGATTCAAGTAGCAGGTAGAGCGGCGCGTAACTCGAATGGGAAAGTGATTTTTTATGCCGATAAAATGACGGATAGCATGCGAGCTACGATTGACGAGACGAGCAGAAGAAGAGAAAAACAAATTCGTTATAATACTGAACATGGTATCACACCAACCACCGTATTCAAATCGAAAGCTGAAATTATGAAGCAATCATCTATATTGGATGTGAAACAAAGCGAAGCGATTGATTATGACAAGTTAGATGAAATAGCAGCATTAGCAGCCGATCCAGTGGTTTCGTATATGAATAAAGAACAGTTGCAAAAAGCGATTGATAGCACAAAAAGTAAAATGTTGCGTGCAGCCAAAGACACCGATTATATTTCAGCTGCTCAATTAAGAGATGAAATGTATGCCCTCCAAAAAATGATGGAAGAAAAGTTTGGGTAGTTGAATGTTTATTTATTCCACCAAAGAATCAAAGCACTAGTTTTTTTCTTATATGCTTGATAAGCGATATTGTCGTCATATTTTTTTTCAAGCATAGGAATACCACTCACATATAATATTAAAAAGCTAATGACAACGGGCGATATCAAGCTGATATACCAGTTGCTATATTGACTAGCAAATAAAAATAGTGCCCACCAAAAAAGTATTTCTCCAAAATAATTCGGATGTCTTGAATATTTCCACAAGCCACTTTGAATAAAAGCTTCTTTGTCTAAAGTGTTTTTTCTGAATAAATATTTTTGATAATCGGCAATGCCTTCAATCGCAATCGCTATAAATGCTATACCAATTGCAGTATAGAGTATAATAGGATGTGTAGATTTGATGGCAGATTGATTGATGTTAATGATAGGTAATGCTATGATAAACATAAAAAATCCTTGCAGCATATGTACATGTAAAAAGGTACGCCAATAAAATGTTTGTCCCCATTCTTTGCGCCAATTCGCATATCGAAAATCTTCTTCTTTCCCCCAATTTCGTATCCCTAAAAAAACAGATAAGCGAATGCCCCAAAGTGCAATTAAGATTGTAAATATATAGCTGTAAATATCTTTAGAATGATTATAAACTAAATTCAATAGAGCAATCCCAACAAAACCCATTCCCCAAAACATATCTACTAAGCCATTATTTTTTTTGGCTATACAAATCAAATAGCAAATACACATATAGCTAAATATAAAAAGGAGTGTTGTGGTATACATACACTAAAGGTAAAAAAAATAGACCTATTTCAATAAGAAGTAGGTCTATTCTTTTATTATAAATTTGATATTATTTTAATTCTTCTGCTAAGTTGATATTATCTAAGAATTTCGTAGTATAATTTCCACTTCTAAAATCTTCATTGTGTAATAACCATAAATGAAAAGGAATAGTAGTATGAATGCCTTCAATAATAAATTCTCTTAAGGCTCTATCCATTTTATCTAAAGCTTCTTCACGTGTTCTACCTCTACAAATTACTTTTGCAATCATACTATCATAATAAGGAGGAATGGTATAGCCCGCATAAATATGGGTATCTACACGAACTCCTTGTCCTTTTGAAGTATGGAGTGAAGTGATTTTTCCTGGAGAAGGAGCAAAGTTTTTAGACGCATCTTCTGCATTAATACGACATTCAATCGCATGCATTTCACGAGGGAAATATACTTTACCACTAATTTTTTCACCAGCGGCTAATTTAATTTGTTCTTTTACTAAATCATAATCCATCACTTCTTCTGTTACGGGATGTTCTACTTGAATACGCGTATTCATCTCCATAAAATAAAAATTACGATGTTTATCTACCAAGAACTCAATGGTTCCTAATCCTTGATATTTGATGAATTCAGCCGCTTTGATAGCCGCTTTACCCATCTTTTCACGTAATTTATCAGTCATAAATGGCGAAGGACATTCCTCTACCAATTTTTGATGACGACGTTGAACTGAACAATCTCTTTCAGATAAGTGAGTTGCTTTACCATATTTATCGGCAGCCACTTGTATTTCGATATGTCTTGGTTCTTCTACAAATTTCTCCATATACATACCTGAATTACCAAATGCAGCACCTGCTTCCATAGTGGCGCTATCAAAAGCTTTTTCGATTTCTTCTTCATTCCAAACCACACGCATTCCTTTACCACCACCACCTGCAGTTGCTTTTAATATCACAGGATAACCAATTTTTTTGGCTTCAATTTTAGCCATTTTTACATCGACGATTAGTCCATCAGAACCTGGTACAACCGGAACACCTGCTTTACGCATCGTATCTTTGGCTGTGATTTTATCACCCATCAAACGAATTTGCTCAGGCGTTGGTCCGATAAAAGTCATTTTATTTTTTTCGCAGATCTCGGCAAACTTTGCATTCTCACTTAAAAATCCATATCCCGGATGTATAGCGTCAGCATTTGTAATTTCTGCTGCAGCCATAATATTCGGAATGTTTAAATAAGATTCAGCACTTTTAGGAGGGCCAATACATACCGCCTCATCAGCAAATCTAACATGTAAGCTTTCTCTGTCAGCAGTAGAATATACAGCTACAGTTTTAATGCCCATCTCTTTACAAGTACGTATAATACGTAAGGCAATTTCTCCTCTATTGGCAATTAATATTTTCTTAAACATAATTCAAATGAATTGTAATCATTAATTAATAATCTGGTCAGTACACCACTTATTTCTTGAGTATCCAAAGAAAAATAAGTCTATTATTTAGGTTCGATTAAAAATAGTGGTTGATCGTACTCCACAGGAGAATTATCATCTGCAATTATTTTTACAATTGTTCCACTGATATCACATTCAATTTCATTGAATAATTTCATCGCTTCTACTACACATAGAACATCGCCAGGTTTTACGGTATCACCTACTTTTACAAAGGCTTCTTTATCAGGACCTGGTTTTCTATAGAAGGTACCAATCATAGGCGATTTAAATTCTATTAAATTACCATTTGATGCTGCTTCGTTTGATGCGCTATCTTTAGCAGCAGGAGCAATTGCTGGTGTAGCAGCTGCGGCAGCTGGTTGAGGCATACTCATCATGGCTTGAGGCATTGCTACTGAATGGTTTTGAACCATGGTTACAGCACCATCTTGTTTGTTTTTGATGGTGATTTTAAAATTGTCTTGTGAAATCTTAACTTCTGCTAATTCACTTTTACTTACAATTTTAATAAGCTCTTGAATTTGTTTAAAATCCATATTGTTTGATTTGAGTTTTTTAGTTAATTGAGTTTGCCAATTTATAAATGTATAATTATTCTTTTACTCTTTCTACATATTTATTAGTTTCTGTATCAACTTTTATTTTGTCGCCTACATTCACAAATAAAGGAACATTTACATTTGCACCTGTTTCTACGGTAGCTATTTTCGTTACATTCGTAGCTGTATCACCTTTTACACCTGGCTCTGAGTATGTTACCTCTAGTACCACGTTAGCTGGAAGCTCACAAGTAAGTGCTTTCTCTGTTTCTGCATGAAATAAAATATCTACTTCTTGTCCTTCTTTCAATAAACCAGTATTGCTAATCATATCTTTATCAATAGCTACCTGATCAAAAGTATCGTTATTCATAAAATGCCATCCGGTTTCATCATTGTATAAATATTGAAATTTTCTTCTTTCAATACGTGCTGTTTCAATATTATGTCCACTTTGAAAAGTGTTTTCTACCACTTTACCTGAGGATAAACTTTTTAATTTAGTTCGTACAAATGCATTTCCTTTTCCTGGTTTTACATGTTGAAAATCGACAATTTGCCATAAATCATTATTCATGTCTATACAAAGTCCTTTTTTAAAATCCGCAGTAGTTGCCATTTGATTATTTATTTTGTTTTATTAATTAGTATTTTTTTTATTAATAGCCCCATTTTAAATAGATAGAGCCCCAGGTGAAACCACCACCAAAAGCAGCTAATATGATATTGTCGCCTTTTTTAAATTTGCTTTCCCACTCATGCAAACAGATAGGTAATGTCCCATTGGTGGTATTGCCATATTTTTGAATATTAATCGTTACTTTACTTTCATCAATGCCCATTCGTTCTCTAGTTGCATCTATGATTCGTTTATTAGCTTGATGAGGCACTAACCAATCTACTTCATCTGCAGTTAAATTATTATTTTCCATAATTTCAGCACTCACATTAGCCATATTGGTTACTGCAAATTTAAATACGTACTGGCCTTCTTGATATGCAAAATGTTTATTCGCTTCCACGGTTGCATGCGATGCAGGTAAAACAGAACCACCAGCAGGCTGGAATAGGTGCTTACATCCAGAACCGTCACTTTTTAAGATACTATCTATAATACCTGTACCATCAGTACTTGGTTCTAGCATTACAGCGCCACAACCATCACCAAAAATAATACAAGTAGTTCGATCTTGATAATTGATAATACTACTCATTTTGTCACCACCTACCACTACAATTTTACGGTATTTGCCACTAGCTATTAGTTGAGAAGCTGTATCCAAAGCGTACATAAAGCCACTACATGCTGCATTTACATCATAGCCAAAAGCATTTTTCATCCCACATTGATCCGTAATGATATTAGCTGTTGCTGGGAAATTATAATCACCCGTTACTGTAGCACAAATAAGTAATTCTATATCTAAAGGATTGGTATTGTTCTTTTTTAATAAGCCGTCAACAGCCTTAATAGCCATAAAAGATAGACCATGATCGCCTTTGAGTATTCGTCTCTCTTTTATCCCTGTTCGAGAAGTTATCCATTCGTCATTGGTATCTACCATAGTAGCCAATTCATCATTCGTTAGGATATAATCGGGCACATATGAATGTACGCCTGTGATTTTAGCTCTTAATTGCAAATTGATAGTTTTAGTTTTACTAATTAATTAATGCAAAAATAAAAAAAGCTACCCGTTTTGTATATACAAAATGAAGTAGCTTGATAAAAATTTATAAATTCTATTGAATTATGCCTGTTTGCCTTCAGAAAAAAGCTTGCCATTGTAGTAAATGTTACCATCTACTTCATAAGCTTTATGTCTTTGATGTGTTTCACCTGTAGTTGAACATACGCTTAATGTTGCTACTGATAATGCATCGTGAGTTCTTCTTTTATCTCTTCTAGTTTTAGAGATTTTTCTCTTTGGATGTGCCATGTTATATTATTTTTGTTTTTTTAATTTTTCTAAAATTGCCCACCTTTCGTCCGGTGTATCGTTTATTTTATCTTCTTGTTTTTCTAATATTTTTAAAACTTCTTGGTTACAAGTGTTTCCTCCATTTTCATCAGTAGGATGTACTTTATGTATTGGAATGGCTAAAACAATATATTCATAAATCAAATGAGAGATATCTATTATAGTGTCAGTTCTATTGATATACATCACATCTGCCTCTTCCTCTACCAATGAATCGTCGTTTTCAAATTTAATGATTATTTTATTTTGACCAGATATTGGTAAAAAAAATGAATCAGAACAACGATCACATTCTACTTGTACTACTCCAGAAACCGATATTTCTAAAGTAAAAAATCCTGCATCTCTTTTATCAAATAAGGCTTCTACTTTTAAGTTTCCTTCGCTTACTAAGGAGTTTTCAAAATATGTAAAGAACGTTTTATCAATAGAGTATAAAAAGGAATGTAATCCATTTTTAAGACCTACATAAGGTATTTTAAACTCTTTCAAACTTTTCACAACTATTGACCCTTCTTTTGTAAAAAGGAGTGCAAAATTAATAAATAAAACAATAAAGTGTTAATAAATATCTTAAATATTGTAAAAACTTTGCTTTAAGCCATCTGATCCGAGCTTATATTGCTCTTTTTTACTGGATTAGAAGTCATTTCTATATAGCTTTTTCTGTTTTTGATGATATCTAAGGCTACGAAAACAGCATTTTCCATAGAACCTGAACTAGCTATATTCTTACCTACTAAATCATAAGCCGTACCATGATCTGGAGATGTTCTAACTACAGGAAGCCCCGCCGTATAATTTACTCCCGTATTGAAAGCAAAGGATTTGAAGGGAATCAAGCCTTGATCGTGATACATGGCTAAAATACCATCAAATTTGGTATATAATCCAGCCCCAAAGAAGCCATCAGCGGGATAGGTTCCAAATGCTAAAATACCTTTGTCTTTTGCTGATGATATTGCTGGGTGAATAATATCTTGTTCTTCTTTTCCAATTACCCCATCCTCTCCAGCATGCGGATTTAAGCCTAATACTGCTATTCTTGGTTTATTGATTAAAAAGTCT
>CANHVE010000012.1 GCA_947464015.1 Saprospirales bacterium
AAAGGAAAACGTATTGCTGAAAATCATGGCATGTTGAAATGGATGATAGACAAGGACTTTAGTCGACATACTAAATATATTGCACAAAAAATATTGAATGGTGAATTGAAATAATATTTAAAAAAAATCAAAAAAAAACGAAGAATTAAATTCTTCGTTTTTTTATTTATAAAATATTGTTTCTAGTGTCTAGCATCTAACGTCTAGTATCTAGCATCTACTCTTCTTAACTACAACCCGTAGTAGTACCACAGTTTAAGCATAAGAAACAAGTACCATTTCTTTGTAGACTTAAACTTCCGCAATTGCTACAAGATTGTCCTTCGCCTTTAGTGATTGGTGCATTTGCTTTTGTAATAATTACATTGCTTGCTTTAGGAGCTTGTGCTTTTACAACACTAGGTTCTGATTTTGCCATAGGTGTAATCACTGGAATTTCTTCTTTGTCATTTACATCTGTAGAAATATCCCAAGCATCTTTTCCTTTTTCTTCTAATACTTCAGGCATAATATGAACTAAATCTGTACGTCCTTGATATTCGAATGCTAATAATCTAAAGATATAATCGATTACTGAAGTAGCATTTTTAATATTTGGATGATCTACTCTTCCACTTGGTTCGAAACGAGTGAAGGTGAATTTGCTTACAAACTCATCTAATGGCACTCCATATTGAAGACCTATAGAAACTGCGATAGCAAAACAGTTCATCAATGAACGGAAAGCTGCCCCTTCTTTATGCATATCGACAAATATCTCACCTAGAGTTCCATCGCTATACTCGCCTGTTCTAACAAATACTGTTTGTCCGTCGATTTTAGCTTTTTGTGTGAAACCATTACGTTTGTGAGGTAATTGTTTTTTCTGAATAATTCTAGATAAATCTCTCATGAACTTCGTATCCGTAGAATCATTCATTAATTTTAATGCTGCTTCTAATACTTGTTCAGGGCTCAATTCGCTCATTACTGGTGCTGCTTCCATTGCTTTATCTGCTTTTGCTTTAGCATTCGCTTTGTCAGCTTTATCATCTTCATCTTCATCTTTTTTATTCGCCAATGGTTGAGATAATTTACATCCATCTCTGTAAAGGGCGTTGGCTTTGATACCTAGCTCCCAACTCATTTGATAGCATTCTTGAATTTCTTCTACAGTTGCTTCATTTGGTAAGTTGATAGTTTTAGAAATCGCTCCAGAAATAAATGATTGTACACCTGCCATCATACGAATATGTCCGTGAGGATGGATGAAACGTTGACCTTTTTCACCACATTTATTTGCACAATCAAATACTGCATAGTGCTCAACTTTTAAGTATGGTGCACCTTCTACAGTCATGGTACCACAAGCATATTCATTAGCTTGTTCAATTTCTTGTCTGCTAAATCCTAATGCTTTTAATAAATCAAATTTAGCATCACTATATTGTTCTTTCGTAAATCCTAAACGTTGTAAAGTATCCTCCCCTAAAGCATATACGTTAAATGCAAAACTGATGTGGAATACGCCAGGCATTTGACTATTGATTTTTTCTAAATCCCCTTCATTAAATCCTTTAGAACGTAAAGTATTGAAATTGATATGAGGAGCTGATTCGATTGTGCCATGACCTTTTGCATAGTTTACAATCTCTTCGATTTCATTTTCTTTATAACCTAAATTTTCTAATGCTTTAGGAATAGATTGGTTGATGATTTTGAAATAACCACCACCACTTAATTTTTTAAATTTCACTAATGCGAAATCTGGTTCTACTCCTGTAGTATCGCAATCCATTACTAAACCAATCGTTCCAGTTGGCGCGATTACGGTTGCTTGTGCATTTCTATAACCATTTTTCTCTCCTAGCTCTAATGCTTTATCCCACGCGTTACATGCTGCTGTCAATAAATAATCAGGGCAATATTGTGGATGGATGCTTACCGGTTTGATATCTAATCCTTCATAAGAATCTTCACTCACATTATAAGCTGCATATCTATGGTTACGAATAACACGTAACATATGTTCTTTATTTTCAGCATAACGTTTGAATGGTCCTAAAACACCTGCCATCTCTGCTGAAGTAGTATATGAAACACCCGTCATGATGGCTGTGATAGCCCCACCAATAGCTTGTGCTTCTTTACTATCGTAAGGAATACCAGATACCATTAATAAAGAACCTAAGTTTGCATAACCTAAACCTAAAGTTCTGTATTCATATGATAATTGAGCTACTTCTTTAGATGGGAACTGTGCCATTAATACAGAAATTTCAAGCACAACAGTCCAAAGACGACACATATGTTCGAAACCTTTCACATCAAAAACTAATTTATCATCATCATAAAATTTACGAAGATTGATAGACGCTAAGTTACATGCAGTATTATCTAAGAACATATATTCGCTACAAGGATTCGAAGCATTGATTCTTCCTCCTTCAGGACAAGTATGCCATTCATTGATAGTAGTATCATATTGAACACCAGGATCGGCGCATCTCCATGCAGCATATCCGATTTCATCCCATAATTTTTGAGAAGGGATTTTTTTCATCGTGCTACCATCCGTACGAGCTTTCGTTTCCCAATCTCTACCTTCTTTTAAGGCTCTGAAGAAGGCGTTTGGAATACGTACTGAGTTGTTTGAATTTTGACCAGCAACTGTTTTATATGCCTCTCCTTCGTAGTGTGAGCTATAACCGGCATTGATTAATGCTTTAACTTTTTCTTCTTCTTTTACTTTCCAGTTAATAAAGGTTTCAATTTCTGGGTGATCTAAATCTAAGCAAACCATTTTAGCAGCTCTTCTAGTGGTACCACCACTTTTAATAGCACCTGCAGCGCTATCACCAATTTTTAAGAACGACATTAAACCAGATGAAGTACCACCTCCGCTTAATTTTTCGCCTTCGCCTCTAATACCTGAGAAATTAGAACCAACTCCAGAACCATATTTAAAGATACGTGCTTCTCTCACCCATAAATCCATGATACCACCATCATTTACTAAATCATCACTTACCCCCAAAATAAAGCAAGCGTGTGGTTGTGGACGTTCGTAAGCAGAAGTTGATTTACTTAATTTTTCTGTTTCAGGATCTACATAATAGTGTCCTTGTGGTTTTCCTTTAATACCATACGAACTATGTAAACCTGTATTAAACCATTGTGGAGAGTTTGGTGCTGCTAATTGACCAACAATAGCATAAGCCATCTCTTCATAAAATACTTGAGCATCTGTTGAAGATGCGAAATATCCATATTGTTCGCCCCATTGTTTCCAACAATCAGCCATACGATGAGCTACTTGTTTCACAGAAGTTTCGCTACCTAATGAACCATCTGCTTGAGGAACACCTGCTTTTCTAAAATATTTTTGTGCTAATATATCTGTAGCAACTTGCGACCAAGATTTTGGTACCTCTACATTATTTAAACTGAAAATCAGTTTTCCATCTGGATTTCTAATTTCAGAAGTTCTGAATTCGTATTCAAATAAATCGTAAGGACTTACACCTTCTTTGGTAAAATATCTGTCAATTTTCAGACCGATGTTTTTTGATTTTGTAGTTGCCATATTAGTTCTTTAGTTTAATGCTTTTTTAGGTAATTTCACTCTTGGAAAAAAAAATCAGACGAATAATCACCTGACTTTTTTATTGAGGTAACAAACTTACTTTTCTTATTACAAAAAAAGAATATCTATTTTCCACACGCCCCTATGTTAGTATTGCTAAATCCCTTATTTTATAAGGGTTTTACTAGTGTATAATAAAAGATTTATAAAAAAAACTAACACTATTGCATATTTAAAAAAATAGTAGTAAGCGCTTACAAATACGAGACAATTTTGAGCTAAAAAAGACTATCTTGCAACTTGAAAATTGGTGTGTATAAGTCGAGATGAACGTATATAAAAAGATACAAGCAAATATCGCCCAAGGCAAAAAGCAAATAGCTGTTTTATTAGATCCTGATAAAATAGTGATACAGGCTGATTTTATTCAACAAATAGAGCTATTTGAGCGATCGGGAATCGATTTTTTCTTTATTGGTGGCAGTATTGTAGAGGAGCAACACTTTCGCAAGGTAGTTGATTTTTTGGCTGAACATTGTCAAATCCCTTTGATACTCTTTCCAGGAGCACATTATCAGATACATGAAGCGGCAGATGCCTTATTGTTTTTATCGCTGGTGAGTGGTCGAAATGCCGAATATTTGATTGGGCAGCAAGTGAAAGCCAGCAAACAAGTGCAGCAGATGCAATTAGAAACCATCGCAACGGCCTATATGCTTATTGATGGTGGCCGAACCAGTACTACAGCTTATGTAACCCAAACTCAAGCCATTCCTCGCAATGAGATTGACATTGCCGTATCTACCGCCTTAGCGGCTAAAATGCTAGGTATGCAGGCTATTTATTTAGAAGCGGGAAGTGGGGCGCATTTCCCAGTGCCTACCACTATGATAGAAGCGGTAAAAAAAGAAATAGTATTGCCTTTAATAATAGGTGGAGGAATCAGAAATAAAGAAGAGGCACAAGCCATATTCGCCGCAGGTGCTGATATTATTGTGATTGGCAATGCCCTAGAAAAAAATCCGAAGTTGATTGAGGAGATGATGAAACTTCAAATATCAAATTCTAAAATTATATAGAATTCTCCTTCTGATACAATTCCCATTTCCAGGCCGAGTCCATCATATCATCTAATTGATAGTTACAAGTCCAACCCAATTCACTATTAGCTAAACTAGAATCTGAATAAATAGCAATGATATCTCCTTCACGGGGAGCACCCATAGTATATGAAAGTTTTTGTCCACTTACTTTTTCAAACGAATGAATAGCTTCTAAAACGCTAACTCCATTGCCACTTCCTAAGTTGTAGGTATATAATCGTTTGGTGTGATTGCTGCTATCAATCAATTTCAACAAGGCTTTCACATGTGCTTGTGCAATATCGCTCACATGAATATAATCGCGAATACAAGTACCGTCACGTGTGGGCAACTGATCGCCAAATACCGTCATCTTCGGGAAAACACCCATCGCTGTTTTGGTAATCACAGGCACTAAATTATTAGGTTTATTCAATGGCAATTCACCTATCGCGCCCGATACATGTGAGCCAACAGGATTGAAGTATCTCAAGTTCATAGCACGCAAATGACTTGTTGCATGTACATAATCTTCCACAATCTGTTCGCCTACTTGCTTCGTATAAGCATAAGGCGATGCTGCTTTCGTAATGGCTGTTTGTTCATTTACAGGCAACAATTCAATATTGCCATAAATAGAACATGAAGAAGAAAAAATAAAATTTTGTATCTGATATTTTTTACAAACGTCTAAGATATTTAGTAAGGAGCCAATATTATTGTGGTAATATTTTTCGGGATAGCTAACCGATTCTGATACTGATTTAAAAGCTGCAAAATGTATAACCCCGTCAATATTTTTTTCTTGTTGGAATACTTGTTCGAGTAATTTTGCATCACAAATATCGATATTGTAATTTTTAATTTTAACTCCTGTAATCTTTTCTATCAAATCGAAAGCAATGGGTTTGGAATTGCTAAAATTATCAATGGATATAATTTCAAATCGCTCTGTTGCTATTAATTCAATAATGGTATGTGAACCTATATAACCAGCTCCTCCCGTAACTATTATTTTATTCTTCATATTTCTACTATTCATATCAAATCTATACTCTTTGTTTTGATATACTCTGCTATTACAAATATAATCTTATCTCTATATATTTATTGAAAAACAATGCTCCTTGTAAAAAAACATTTATTAATATTGCTATAAATAAAAAGAATCATGCAAGAAGAAGAGCAATTGGCATTAGGTGTTGGATCGGTAGTAATCCATCCAAGCTTCGGAAAAGGAATAGTAGTGAGCGATAACGGAGCGAGTTTGAAAATCTATTTTTTAGATATTGATAAAGCGAAGGACTTAGATAAATCGTTTGATAAATTAGATATCGTACAAAGTACTGCACCACAAATGGCGCCTATCGATTTAAAAGATATCGAATCCCTTTTTGTAGAAGTAATGTTTAAATATCTCGATCCTCCTGTGAATATTCCTCTTGGCAATAAATGGCTCAATGGCAAATTGGTTATCACTCCTGGCGACCCGAGTATGCAAAGCAAAGAAATTCCGATCGAACAGTTTTTCAATAAAATTATTATGTTGCGCGATAGACTTCGTGTACTTGAACAAAACATCAATACACACGAAAAACTAGATCATGAAGATCGCATTCATTTACAACAATACATTACACGTATTTATGGAACACTCACTACGTTTAATTTATTATTTAAAGAAAAAGAACATCAGTTTAAAGGCGCTGGAGGAGGGGAATAAGATATTAATTAAGAATTGAGAATTAAAGCGATACTCATGTGTAAACGAAATACACAAATTAATTCTTAATTATTAATTCTTAATTGTATAAATACTTAACAAAACTCCCATATTTCTTTTCTCTCAAATACTCACTATTCTTTTCGTTTGCATAGGCTTCTTTTTCAAAAGAGATGTTCCTATAAGCTTTATAATGACTCATGCCTCGTAAACGTGCTATCAAATATTCTAGGATATAAATCACATAAAATCCTATCAGAGCCAATTCTAGTTGTTGACGTAAATGAATCTTTTCGTGATAGAGTAATGATTCGTTTGCCAACAAGGATTTTTCTCGCAGCAAAATAAAAGGATATAAGGTAATTGCTGCTGCAAATCCTCCACTTAAAAGGGCTACCAATCTTTTATGCACTAGAATCATCTTTGATTTTTTATAACTCCTTATTAGCAATAAACATTCCACAAATAAAAAGAAAAAAGTGGAAAAATAATACTAAATATTTTAGTATTTGCTAAATATTTTAGTTATCATTGTGCTATGTATAATGAAAATCGCACCAAAGCTAATTTAAAGGCAACTGTATTATTTGTTGACATGAATAGTTTTTTTGCTAGTTGTGAGCAGCAAGCCAATTACTGGCTCAGAGGCCGACCAGTAGCGGTATGTGTTTATACCGGTAAAAACGGTGCCATCATTGCTCCGAGTATTGAGGCCAAACAAAGGGGCGTAAAAATGGGATTGCGTTTAGAAGAAGCCATGAAAATCTGTCCCGAATTAGTGCCATTAGAAACGCATCCGGGTCGTTATCGCGACTTCCACGTAAAGATCATCAATGTACTAAAGAAATACAGTCAAGATGTGATTCCTCGTAGTATTGATGAGGCGGTAGTTGATTTGAGCAATTATCAACTCATCTATAAAGACATGACACAGGTAGCGTACAATATTAAAAAAGATATTAAAAACGAGGTGGGCGATTGGTTGAAATGTTCTATCGGTATAGCTCCAAATGCCTTTCTAGCAAAGCTGGCGAGCGATATGCAAAAGCCCGATGGACTCACCATTATTACGCCTGAAAACATCGATGAAAAACTGAAAAATATGCCGATTACTGATTTGCCTGGCATTGCTTCGGGTATGGCCGAGCGACTGCGTGTTGCAGGAATTACCACTCCTCTACAACTTCGATATGCTACCCCGCAGTATTTAAAAAGTGCTTGTAAAAGTATCATCGGATTGCATTGGCACTATCGCCTCAATTTTGGAGAGATGGATATGCAAGCGCAAGGATATAAAAGCATGCAAGCCATGCGACAAGTATCGCGCGAGCAACGCAAAAAAGTGAGTGTGCTCGAAGATATTTTTCTGTCTTTGTGTATGACCTTAGAACGACGCATGGTCAAGAATAATGTATTTGCCAAAAAACTCGGGGTAAGTATTTACTACGAAGATGGATTTAAATATGAAGATGATATTCGTACCGCTACTCCTCAACAAGATGGGATTCAAATGATACAGGTATTTCGTAAACGAATGCTACATTATATGGAAAAAAATAGATGTGAGCCGGTTATCAATAAACGCGTCACATCCATGGGCGTTTTAGTCACTGACTTTATTCCAAGCGAGCTCGTTCAATACGATTTGTTTGAAAACAATGTACGTACCGATACCATGCGCAAAGCCGTATATGAGGTAAAAGATAAACATGGAAAAGATAAAATTATGCGCGCTAGCGAACTACACGATGAGCCTGTATTAAAGGATGTGATAGGCTTTGGCTCGGTGAAAGATATTTATGAAGGGGATGACGACACCAAAAATCCTTTTTCACTTCAATTCTAATCCTGCAATAAATTTCACGAATAGTTCATCAATCATATTAGAAGATTTAGTATATTGCATCATAATTATATAATCTTTTTTAATGCAATGTGCGGAATAGTAGGTGTATTTAATTTTCAAAACTCAGTTGATAATAACTATTTAAAAAATGCATTAAAACAATTGGGCAAAAGAGGTCCCGATTCTAATGGAATTTATACGCATAAAAATTGCTCTATCGCACAAGCACGACTCTCTATCATCGACACTTCCAATGCGGCCAAACAACCGATGACGGATATCTCAGGCAGATATACCATCGTATTTAATGGTGAGATTTATAATTACAAAGACATCAAAAAAGAGTTGGTTGCTTCAGGTATTACATTTCAAACAGAAAGCGATACTGAAGTTTTATTGTATGCATATATACATAAAGGCAAAAAATGTATAGATGATTTTATAGGTTTTTTTGCGTTTGCCATTTATGACAATGTAGAAGAAAATCTATTTGTTGCTCGCGATCGCTTTGGTATCAAGCCTTTCCTGTATAGCATCGATGGAAATCGATTTGCTTTTGCTTCTGAAATGAAAGCGCTCAATGAAATGGAAATTGATAAGTCGATAGATAGTGAAGCCTTACTTAGTTATTTACAAATGAATTATATCGCCGGACCTAAAAGTATTTATTCGGCAGTGAAAAAATTAGAACCTGCTCATTGTATGTGGGTGCAAAAAGATGGTACACATCGAATAGAAAAATATTTTCAAATTAATTATCCTAAAACGAGTAGTACTATCAGTTATGAGGATGCGAAGAAAAAACTGTATGAACTAGTACACGAAAGTATTCAACTACGAATGATAGCGGATGTGCCATTGGGAGCCTTTTTGAGCGGGGGTGTAGATTCTTCCATTGTAGTTGCTACAGCTAGTAAATACAAAAAAGACTTAAATACTTTTTCAATCGGTTATAAAGATGAACCTTATTTTGATGAAACGAAATATGCTAAAATTGTAGCTGATAAATTTCAAACCAATCATACTGTATTCTCATTGAGCAATGAAGATATGTATGAGCATTTGGAAGAGATTTTAGATTATATAGATGAGCCATTTGCAGATTCATCAGCCATTGCGGTGTATATCTTGTGCAAAATGACACGCAAAAAAGTGACAGTAGCTTTGAGTGGTGATGGTGGTGATGAAGTTTTTGCAGGTTATAATAAACATCATGCGTTATGGAGAAGTACGCAAAAAAATATATTAAATCAATTAGTAAAACATAGTACTCCTCTTTGGAAAGCATTACCTAAATCAAGAAATGGTTTTGTTTCTAATAAGATTCGTCAACTAGAACGATTTGGTATTGGGATGCAATTGAATGATGCCGAACGATATTGGAGATGGTGTTCATTTATCAATGAGCAAGAGGCAATTTCCATGCTGGCTCATCCAACTAAATTAAATCAAGAAGCTTATCAATCTTATAAAAAACATTTTACTTCTATCATTGGTACGAATCAAAAATTTGAAGATTTTTTATTAGCCGACATGAGTTTATTATTACCCAATGATATGCTTACTAAAGTAGATTTAATGAGTATGGCTAATAGTCTTGAAGTACGAGTACCATTGCTCGATCATCGTATTGTTGATTTTGCTTTTTCATTACCTACTTCTTATAAAATAGATGCGCAAGAGAAGAAAAAAATATTGAAAGATGCTTTCCGTCATGAATTGCCTGCCATCATATTTGATAGACCCAAACATGGATTTGAAGTGCCTTTACTCAAGTGGTTTAAAGGTGGCTTGTATACTATGATATTTGATGATTTACTAGATAAAAAATTTGTGGAGGAACAAAACATTTTCAATGTAGAGAAGATTGAGCAATTGAAAAAACAATTGATGTCGAATAGCCCGGGTGATGCCACTGCGCAAATTTGGGCGCTGATTGTTTTTCAAAAATGGTGGAAAAAATATAAAATGTAAATCGAATACATGCCTAGAATATTAAGAATTATCAATCGATTGAATTTAGGTGGACCTACGCATAATGTAGCATACTTAACAAAATATTTACCTAAAGAATATGAGACATTATTGTTGTCAGGTCAAATAGATAGCACCGAAGCTAGTAGTGAATTCTTGGTAAAAGAATTAGATTTGACTCCACAATATATTGATAATATGCAACGTGAATTGAATCCTTTCAAAGACCGTCATGCTTATTATCAAATTAAAAAAATAATCAAAGAATTTAAACCCGATATAGTACATACGCATGCCGCCAAAGCAGGTGCAGTGGGTCGTTTAGCAGCGGCGCATTGCAATGTGCCTATCATTATTCATACCTTTCATGGGCATGTGTTTCACTCGTATTTCAGTCCATTAAAAACTAGAATTTTTATCGAGATAGAACGTTACTTAGCTAAAAAATCAACGGCGATAGTAGCTATTAGTGATATTCAAAAAAAAGAATTGAGTGAAACTTTTAAAATTGCTCCTGCCTCTAAATTTCATGTCGTAAATCTTGGTTTTGATTTAGAAAAATTTCATACAGATACTAGTGCAAAGCGCAAACAGTTTAGAACTAAATGGATGATTCAAGATGATGAAATAGCCATTGGTATTGTAGGTAGATTAGTGCCTATAAAAAATCACTCCTTGTTTTTAGACGCTATGAAATGGGTTTTGGAGCATACGACTAAAAAAATCAAAATACTTTTGATTGGCGATGGCGAGAGTAGAGCGGCGATTGAAGAAAAAATAAAAACACTAGGTATTCCTTATTGTAGTGAACAAGATTTAAATCCTTCTGCTAAAATTGTTTTTTGTTCTTGGATAAAAGATGTAGATGTAGCCTATGCCGGTTTGGATATAGTAGCTTTAAGTTCATTAAATGAAGGTACGCCGGTGAGTTTAATTGAAGCACAAGCTGCAGGCAAACCTATTGTAACTACGAATGTTGGAGGGATTAAAGATGTAGTATTAGAAAATGAAACCGCTTTTGTGGTGCCTAGTAATGAGGTAGATGCCTTTGCTGAAAAAACATTAGAATTAGTAGAAAATGACACCTTACGTCAAAATTTTTCTACCAAAGGATATGAGCATGTGATAAAAACATTTTCTTATCAAACGCTCTGTAGCAATATGGACAAGCTTTATAAAAGCTTATTGCAGAAATCAAAGTAACCCTTCATCTGCAAAACTAAAATAACCTTTATAAGTGATGATGATATGATCAATTACTTGGATGTCTAATTGCAGGCAAGCTTCTCTTATTTTTTTAGTCAATTTTTTATCTTCTTCACTTGGATGTAAATTACCTGATGGGTGATTGTGTAATAATACGACTGAGCTGCTTAGTAATTCGACACATCGTTTTAATAAAATTCTAATGTCTACAATGGTCCCACTTATTCCACCACTACTTAATAGTTCTTTAGATATTACTTTATTTGCTCTGTTTAAATAGAGCACCCAAAACTCTTCATGCACCAATTCGGCCATATACTGTGCTAAAAATTGATAGGCATCTTTACTATTTGATATTTGAATTTTATCTTTTACTTGACTTTGTGTTTTTCTATTACCAATTTCTAATGCCGCAAGAATGCTAATTGCTTTTGCTTCGCCAATTCCTTTAAATTGTTGCAATTCAGTAATGCTGGCTTTTGCTAAAGAAGATAGATTATGATCATAATTTTTAAGTATCTGTTGCATTAAACTTACAGCGCTTTCTTCTCGATTACCAGAACCAATCAGTATCGCTAGTAATTCTGCATCACTTAAATTATGTTTGCCTTTTAATAAAAGTTTTTCGCGAGGACGATCTTCCTCTGCCCAAGATTTGATATTTAATTTCATGTAGTTTAGTTCTATCTATTTACGTCGGATTGTTGTTGGCGTAAATATAGGAACTGTGTTTTTGAATAGGCAAATACAAACGACTAAATACTTTTAATTCGTTTCGTTTTTGGTTTTATTGATATTGGTCATTAAAATCAAACTAATAAAACCAACTACCAATACAAGTAATGTTTGAATTACCCAGCTAAGCCATCCATAGGCATACCCGATAGATTCTTCGGTGCCATAAAGCACTAATATTTTACTTACTACGATGGGATAGATTCCTAAGCCCCCTTGCACTGCTGCAATGGCTAATGAACCAAAGAATAGACAAGTAGCTGCCGCACCTATCGTTTGCATGCTCGTTTCTGGAACCGCTTTTAAACAAAAGAATATAGTTAAGGTATAACAAATCCAGATTGCTATAGAATACAATAAAAACAAAGGTTTATTCTGTATGTTTTTGATGGAAATAATTCCATCTAGCAAACCTTTTATTCTCTTTTTAAAATTCACTGCAAAGATTGAAGTTCCTCTTATTATTTTACTATAAATGAAATACCCTATTGTTACAGCTAATGTGGCAAATATAAATATCAATATGATTTTTTGGGTAGTAAAAAAGGTTGAATCATTCGAGTTAGAAAAATATTCTTCTTGAAAATAAGTGTTGATGATTTTGTATTGAGTAGCTAATACTACTATTAACAAAATAAACAAACAAATTACATCAACCAATCTTTCGGTGAGCATAGTTCCTAATGATTTTTCTAAAGGAATATTTTCATATCTAGAGATAAAAGTGCAACGCAGTACTTCGCCTAAACGCGGTAAAGCCATATTGGCCATATACATTATCATTACAGCAAAAAATGTATTGTATGCTTTAGGTTTATAACCTAGTGGTTGCAACATCATACGCCATCTGAAAGATCGTATCACATGACTTGAAAAAGAGGCTAATAAAGATAACGTAATCCAAAACCACGAAGCATTACTAAATACTTTTTTCATGATTTTCATGATATCAATTTGATACGAGCCAATTACATAATTGTCTTTATCATTTAAAGTTTGATTGGTATTTAAAGTATAACTGGCTTCTGTTTCAGCATAAAATATCTTATTGGTATTATAGCTAAAAAGGGAATCACCTACTTTACAATAAGTATTTTCTTTGATTAATACTTTATCAATATGAGTAAAATCAGGATACTTTTTATGATCAATACTCGCTTCTTTTTTGGAAGAAATTTGATTGTAAAAAAACCAAATCAATAATACACCTAACCCCAGTGAAACGATAAGTTTAAGGGCTGTTTTAATTTTATCGTTCATCGTATTTTATTAATGACTTATATGGTTATGAGCATCTACATGTACGGTAATAGGCACATGTTTTTTGGCTTCTTCAAAGGGAAGTGAACAATAAGATATAATGATGATAATGTCTCCTAAGGCTACTTTCCTAGCGGCAGGACCGTTTAAACAAACCACACCACTACCTCTTTCACCTTTAATGACATAGGTTTCTAATCTTTCACCATTATTCACATTTACAATTTGAACTTTTTCATTCTCAATAATTCCTGCTGCATCAATTAAATTTTCATCAATAGTGATACTTCCTACATAATTAAGATTTGCTTCTGTTACGATAGCTCTATGTATTTTTGATTTAAATACTTCTATTTGCATTTCTATTTTATTCGCTTTTTAAAAAGTATGCAAACCTACTTTATTTTTTATTATTAGTAGCAATTCTGTAAAGATTATGGTCATTTAATCTACTTTTTAAAAGTAGATAGATACAATTCTTTTCGATTAATGCTTATAAATACTTTTGCTAATTATCCCTTCTTCTGTTTCAATTTCTAAATATAAAAGCCCTTTAGGATATTTTAAAATAGAGAATGAAACATCTATAGGCTCTATTTTATCTAGCAGTTTTCCTTCACTACTGAAAATAGAAATAGATTTAATGGCAGGACCTGTGAAGTAAATTTTATCGTGTGCTGGGTTTGGATAAAGCATTAGTTCTTCCCATTTTTCTGAAGATAACAGTTGTATGCTTGTAGTTCCATCTCTCAGTGCTTTTCTACTAAAATAGATATTCAATACCCCATTTCGAACATCCCCCCAAATACTATTCAATGTATCTTTTATCAAATCAATACACATAAAATCATTCCCATTTTGTGTCAGATAAGTTGCATTGTATAAAGCTAAGGTATCTGCTATTTTAAAATTGGGTTCAAAATGAGTACTATCTTTCCAACGAATAGCGCCCCAAATATCAGAATCAGTGCTATATCCAGTACCTATTGCGTTTCTTCTATCTCGCCAAGCAATAGCCAAATCTCCATCCATATCAAAATCGGCCCATATTAAGTCCTGCATTTTACCATTCGATATGGCATCATCATTTACTCTTAATGGACTACTCCAAGAGTTCCCTCCGTTTAATGATTCTATCATGATCACATCTAAATCACCATGTTGTTTACTCAGAAAAACAAAAACGATATGGTTGGGATTGGCTGGATTGGCAATAATTCTATAACCTAATTTGGCTAATGAATCATTTCCAGTAGCTGTAGAGAAATAAACGTTTTTATAATTGAAACTAGCTCCATCATTCATCGATTTGGCTAATAAAAAACCTGGTAGTACATTTTGGGTTGGAACATAGGTAGGATATACAGCCAAAAATTCGCCCGATGTATTACAGGTGTTTGCTGCCATAGGCTGTGGAATTAGACTACCTGTTAAATAACCTGTGGTGTCTAAGTAACGAATGGCTTGCCAACTTAAGCCTGCATCTAGAGAGGCAATAAAATAGGGTCTATTAGGTGCTGATACCCATTGTGGCGGTTTACTAGTAATATAAATATGATTATTAATTGGATTAATACTCATCCACGGTCGATCTATTGGTTTTTTTAATCCATCATCATAAGCATCTATTGCTTTTGAATCACTACCCCAAGTTAATCCTCCATCTGTCGATTTCAACACATATACACCACCACTATCAGGGCTTTCACGATAATCGATATAACAAGCATATACATTTCCTAGATTATCAAAGGCTAAAGATGGATCTGCTGATTTGAAGGTAGCACTATGATGAGGTAATGCTTGCATGGTACTCCAGCTAAGTCCTCCATTAAAACTAACCTTCGTTTTTATACTTAACCCTGGACCCCCTGTAAACCCCATCCATGCTGCAATTAAATGGTTCGAATTCGTAGGATTAACAACTAAGAAGGGTTCTCCTTCAAATACTAAACCTCCTGAAATATTTTGATTTTGTGCAAAGCCACATGCACAAAAAAAGAGGATGCTAATGATTAAATAAATTTGCTTCATGTTTTAAATTTAAAAGATTCTGACGAATTTAACATCAATTAGTTTAAAAGCCTTAGATATTTTTATTTGCTTTGAAGATTATGCTTAATTTTATGCTTAATAAATACTATTAATGTATCAAATAAATAAAACAGATTTTTGGAGTGTATTTAAATTGTTTCAAAAAATCAACTTAGGATTTATTGGTTTTTTAATTTTATTATTCATTTTAATTAAAGTGGGTTTATTTGGATATATGCCCGATTTGGAGGAAATTAAAAATCCAACAAAAAACTTAGCCACCAATGTATACTCCTCTGACTATGAACTTTTAGGTTCTTACTATATTCAAAACAGAACTGAAGTGAAATACGAAGAACTTTCTCCTTGGTTAATCAAAGCTTTAATAGCAACCGAAGACAAAAGATTTTACGAACACTGTGGTATAGATTTAAAAGGTATATTTAGAGCCATTGTTTTTTTAGGCAGAGATGGAGGTGCCAGTACACTTACGCAACAAACAGCCAAAAATTTATTTTATGAAAACAATAATCAAAATAAATTTCAACGTATCATTCAAAAATTAAAAGAACAAGTAATCGCAATTCAACTAGAAAAAAACTTTAGTAAAGAAGAGATTATTGCCTTGTATTTTAATACCGTGTCATTCAACAATAATGCTTATGGAATTAAAACTGCCGCTAAAACTTATTTCAATAAAAATCAAAAAGATTTAAAAGTAGAAGAAGCTGCAATGCTTGTAGGCATGTTGAAAGGACCTAGTTTATACAATCCCAAACGCAACCCAAAAACATCTTTAAATAGAAGAAATACTGTTATTGAATTAATGGCCAACCAAGAGATAATCAATCTATCACAAAGTGATTCAATTAAAAATATTCCAATCAAATTAGACTTTAGAGGAAATAAAAAAGATGAAGGTTTAGCTACTTATTTTAGAGATCAGTTATTTATTGATTTAAAAAAATGGACTGAAACGCATAAAAAACCTGATGGAACTAGATATAGTTTAAATACGGATGGTCTTCAAGTATACACCACTCTTAATTACAAAATGCAGCAATATGCAGAAGAAGCTGCTATGGCTCACCTTAAAAAAATGCAAGCTCAATTTTTTAAGGAATGGCGTGGGAAAGAACCTTGGAAAAGTGCTGGAGAGAGATCCAATCCTAAACTGATAGAAAAGCTTGCTAAAAAAACAACTTTATATATTTCATTGAAAGAAAAAGGACTTAGCGAAGAAGAAATAAAAAAAGAATTGGCTCTAAAAAAATCTATGACCATATTTACATGGGAAGGTGATAGAGACACTTTATTTAGTACTTATGATTCTCTTATTTATTATGCACAACAATTACAAACAGGGTTTTTAGTATTAGATCCTCGTGATGGTGGAGTGAAAGCATGGGTAGGTGGAGCTGATTTTACCTATTCTCAAAATGATCATGTACGTATTGGTACGAAACGTCAAGTAGGTTCTACCATGAAGCCTATACTTTATGCAACCGCTATGGATAAAGGATTAACACCAGAAAGTACGGTACCATACACTTGTCCGAATATTCCAAGCGCACCTGGATGGTGCCCAAAAGGAACAGGTAGATGGGCTGAAGGTGAGATGGTAAGTTTACGAGAAGGTTTAAAATATTCAGATAATTTAATTGCAGCACAAGTAATGAAAGAAGTTGGACCTGATGCAGTAGTAGCAACAGCTAAACGGTTAAATATTATTTCGAAACTTGATGCAGTTCCTGCATTAGCACTAGGGGTAAGTGATATTTCTGTGATAGAAATGGCTGGTGCCTATACGACATTAGCCAATAGAGGTGTTTACTCAAAACCATATTATATCACACGTATTACCGATAAAGATGGACATATTTTAGATGAGTTTTTTCCTCAGCGTTCTAATGTGATGAGTGAAAAAACCGTGTTTGAAGTGGTAAGTATGATGCGTGGAGTAGTAACAGGTGGAACTGCAACTGCTTTAGGAAGTAGGTATGGTTTACGTATGAATATTGCCGGAAAAACAGGTACTACGCAGAGTAATACAGATGCTTGGTTTGCAGGATTTACTCCGGAATTATTAGGGGTTGTTTGGGTAGGATGTGATGAACCTAGCTCTCGATTTGCAACAACCTCAAGTGGGCAAGGGGCTGTTGCTGCTTTACCTATTTGGGGTTCTTTTTTTAGAAAAGTATATAATGATAGAACCCTTCATCTAGATCGTAAAGCATCCTTTAGAATTCCCGAAGGATTTTCTACAGATACTACAGGAGCATTAATTCCAATAGTAGTAGATACTACTGCCAATTTGAATATCGATAATCCATAATGAACACACAATAGATTATACTGTTTTATATAGCTGTATGTAAATTAAAATTATGATTCAATACAAAAGGTTTTTTTTAGAGAATGGATTAGAAGTAATAATTCATACAGATAATAGCACTCCATTAGTTACCATAAACACCTTATATAAAGTAGGTTCGAGAGATGAAACACCTGATAAGACTGGCTTTGCGCATTTGTTTGAACATCTTATGTTTGCTGGTTCTGAAAATGTAAAAGATTTTGATTCGGTACTAGAACAAGCTGGTGGAGAAAATAATGCATTTACTAGTAATGATATTACGAACTACTATATCACGCTTCCTTCCTCTAATATCGAAACTGCTTTATGGCTTGAAAGTGATCGAATGAAAGCACTTCACATCAATAAAAAATCATTAGAGGTTCAACGTCAGGTAGTGATTGAAGAATTTAAAGAACACTATATCAATCAGCCTTATGGTGATGTATGGCATTTATTATCAGCACTAGCTTATAAAACTCATCCTTATCAATGGCCTACCATAGGTAAAAATATCTCACATATCGAACAGGCTACACTAGATGATGTTAAAGCTTTTTTTGCCAAATACTATGTTCCAAATAATGCGATATTAGTTATTGCCGGACCAATTGAATTTGATATTGCAAAAAGTTTAGTCGAAAAATGGTATTCAGATATTCCTAAAGGAGAAGATATTCATCGGCATATACCGATAGAAGAAGAACAAACAGCAGAAAGATCTTTAACAATAAAAGCCGATGTACCTGTCAATTATATTTACAAAACCTATAAAATGTGTGAGAGAATACACCGCTCTTATCAAACAATTGATTTGATTAGTGATATTTTAGGGAGTGGTGATTCTTCTAGATTGACTCAAAAACTAATTAAAGAAAAAAAACTTTTTAACTCTATAAATGCCTATGTTACTGGTACTTTAGATCAAGGATTGTTTGTCATAGACGCTAAAGTAGCTGATGATGTAGCTGTGGAATTAGCAGATAAAGCTATTGTAGATTTACTAGAAGAATTCAAAGTCACTACAATTTCTGAATATGAATTACAAAAAGTAAAAAATCAAATTGAATCATACAATGAACTAAATGATATTGATATACTAAATAGAGCGACTAACTTAGCTTATTACTCCTATATGGGTGATGTTGAATTTGCTAATACAGAAATCAATCAATATCTTAAAATTACTGTACAAGATATTCAAGAAACAGCACAACAATTATTTAGTAGTGCTAGATGTTGTAATTTGTATTACCTAAAAAAGGATTAACTTTCAAAAACAAAAACTATTCTACTGTTACACTTTTTGCTAGGTTACGCGGTTGATCCACGTTTTTGCCTAATGCCACAGCAATATAATAAGAGAGTAATTGTAAAGGCACAACAGATAATAGTGGGCTAAATGGTTCTTCTGTTTCAGGAATTTCGATAACATGCTCTGCTAATGATTTAATAGTATCATCAGCTTTTGTTACTATAGCTATTACTCTACCTTTACGTGCTACTACTTCTTGAATATTACTTACTATTTTTTCATAAGCGCTTTGATTTGTAGCAACTACTACCACTGGCATATTCTCATCTATTAATGCAATGGGGCCGTGTTTCATTTCTGCAGCAGGGTATCCTTCAGCGTGTATATAAGATATTTCTTTAAGTTTTAATGCACCTTCTAATGCAACAGGGAAATTATAACCTCTTCCTAAGTATAAAAAGTTATGAGCATCTTTATAAATATCAGAAATTTGTTTTACTTGTTCATTAGTAGTTTCTAAAACATGTTTTACTTTATCAGGAATTTTATCTAATTCGATAATCAATTGATGATATCTACTTTCTGTTATTTTTCCTTTTTTAAATGCGATATAAATTGCAATCATGGTTAATACTACTACTTGAGCTGTAAACGCTTTTGTAGAAGCAACTCCAATTTCAGGACCAGCATGTGTATACGAACCAGCATGTGTTTCACGAGGTATAGAAGAACCCACTACATTACAGATACCAAATATAGTTGCTCCTTTTTCTTTCGCTAATTTAATGGCTGCTAATGTATCTGCAGTTTCTCCACTTTGTGAAATAGCAATCAATACATCATTTTCATTGATGACCGGATTTCTATATCTAAATTCAGAGGCATATTCAACTTCTACAGGAATACGTGCTAAATCTTCAAATAAATATTCAGCTACTAAACCTGCATGCCAACTTGTTCCACAAGCCACAATTAATATACGATTCGCATTAATAATTTTATGTTCAAATTCTTTTACCCCAGCCATTTTAATGGTATTATCAATAGCGTTGAGTCTACCTCTCATACTATCTTTAATAGATCTAGGTTGTTCGTATATTTCCTTTAACATGAAATGCTCGTAACCCCCTTTTTCAAGCATTTCGAGCTTTAATTCTAATTCGTGTATATAAGGTGTTTTTTCTACGTTTTGAATAGTTTTTAATGTAAATCCATTGTTTCTATTTACTACTACCATTTCTTCTTCACCGATGTATACTACGTTCTTAGTATATTCAACAATTGGAGTAGCATCACTCGCTAAGAAAAATTCATCTTTACCAATTCCTAATACTAAAGGACTACCTTTTCTAGCTGCATACAAGGTATCTGGATCATTTTTATCCATCACTACAATGGCATATGCACCAGTAACTTCATTCAAAGCTTCTTGTATCGCTTTTTCTAAACTACACTGATCATTTTTTTGAACCTCTTCAATTAAATGAACCAACACTTCTGTATCGGTATCACTCATAAAAGAGTGTCCGCTCTTAATCAATTCTTCTTTTAATACAGCATAATTTTCTATGATTCCATTATGAATAATAGCAATATTCTTACTGCCTGAATAATGAGGATGTGCATTAACATCGTTAGGAACACCGTGTGTAGCCCAACGGGTATGTCCCATACCAATAGTTGATTCAGTGTTTTTAGTCGAAATAAATTGTTCTAAATCACTAACTTTCCCTTTGGTTTTAAAAATATTAAGTTGATTGTTCTGAAGTAATGCTAATCCAGCACTATCATATCCTCTGTATTCAAGTCTTTGGAGCCCTTTAATAACAATAGGACAAGCTTGATTGTTGCCAATATATGCTACAATTCCACACATATTTTAATTGATTTGAGTCGTTATTAATCTTAATTTCATTGGAAGGCTCGGATGGTTTCCACCACCTATTACCATTCTTTCAGATGTAATATTACTAGGAAAAACGTACAAACGCAAACCATTATTAGAATATTCTTTACTAATTATGCCTTGTACATATCTAGTTAGGTTTAGTTTATATACATTTACTATATTTCCATTAACAGTGGTGGTGTCTCTATTGCCACCTGCATTGGATAATGATATGAAATCTGGTATTACTACATCTTTTCCATCATCACCTATTCTACTGATATAAAGTCTACTTGGAAGAGAATAAACAGTGTCAGCATCAATTGGGAATACTAAAAGTTCTGCCTTATTAACTGCAGTTAAAGAGAGGGTATCTAATTTATCAAACTTAATGGTTGTTCTATAAGAGCTTAATCCATCAATATATGTTTTTGTTGCTCCTGTAGCAGCATTAGTATTACTTGCTATATCTGCTGTACTACCTGTTTTGTTTCGTACATAATGATTTACACGGGCACATTGGTCATTGATTGGAATTTCAAATCGTTTTGTGGTATCACCAGTTGCTTTATAATAAAAAATCAACTTGGAGTTTCCGCCAATTAAATTCATACTTAACATTCCATCACCAACAGATGAATTATTAATTGTTACATAAATACCTTGAAGCCAATTTTGAAAATTAGTATTATTTGCTAAGTTACTATTCCCACTTTGATTTACTACATCTTGTCCAAAACTATTATATAATGGGATTTTTAGTAAACTACTTCCTTGAGTATAGTTTAAGGTATATCTACCTACTTCTGGTAATTGTACACTAAAACTTCTATTGGTCAAATAATCATCCGTTCCATTTATACTTTCACTTAATCGATAGAATATAATATCTAATGGTTTTGTAAATTTCCCATAGTAATTTGAAACTTCTAATTGAAAGAAACAAGAGTCGATACTAATAGGCGAAGTACCTAAATTTACATTGTTAGAAAGCAATCTAAAGTTGGTGTAAAAAGAAGCATAAGTACTTCCAAAATTTGCTTCTTGAATATTTCCAAGAAGTGATTCTTCTCTATTTTTCCCTGAATAGATAGTGTCTTTTTCTGTATTACAGATGATAGTAAAATCATCTTTGTAATTTACACCTATTGCATCATTGCCATTTAATAATGAATCATCAAATGCAGGATCTTTACAGCTACTAAATACATAAAGAATTAACACGAAACATATCGTATATGGAGAAATAATTTTCAACTGACTACTTTTCAAAATAAAAAAGAATGAATTAATTAGCTAATAGCGTATCGTAAAAACTTTTGTATTCATCTAGAAAATTTTCAGAATCCGTATGCTCAAGCATTGGTTTTTTTAATTTTTTTCCTAGATGTTCGTGCACTTTTTTATCTATAGACTTGCTTCCTTTTACTAAAGCATCTGCATATTCTGCACCATAGATATAAAGGCTACTATTATCAGAATCTTTAAAAGGTTTTAATTCTTTTAATTCTAAATGTCCGTGAATCGCTGCTAACTGTGGAAGTTTATCTGACAATTGCTTGTCGAAGGTATTTTCGTAAACAGAAAAGATTACTTTAGACTTACTAAAAATTGGTTCATCTTTATACGCTGTTTTTAAGTAAAATGGAATAAGTGAAGTCATCCATCCATGACAATGTATAATATCAGGTTGCCATCCAAATTTTTTCACTGTATCTAATACCCCTTTACAGAAAAACACCATTCTTTCTCCATTATCATCATAGAATTTTTCATTCTCATCAACTAAGGCTGTTTTACGTTTAAAAAACTCATCATTATCCAAAAAGTATACTTGCAAACGTGCATTAGGTAATGATGCTACCTTAATTATTAAAGGATAATCTTCATCATCCATAATGATATTAATTCCGCTTAATCTAACCACTTCATGTAATCGATGTCTTCTTTCGTTTATATTGCCGAATTTTGGCATTAAAACTCTGATTTCCATGCCATTATCGTGTAAATGTTTCGGTAAAGTAGATGTGATTCGAGAGATATCAGAAAGGTTTAAATAGGGGTCCATCTCCTGGGTTACTATCAACACTCTTGTTTTTTCCATATATCAAATTAAATTGTAGAAATCTCTAAAAACGCTTAGAATTGCAAAGATATACAAAAAAAATCGCATTTTTAATAATAAATTCCTAAATAAAATTAAAGCTCCATTAAAATATGTTAATATACAAAAAGGCTAAAGACTTCATTTCCTATTTACATAAAAACAGGTCTTTGTCTAAATCCATAGGTTTTGTTCCTACAATGGGAGCATTACATGCAGGACATACTTCTCTTATCAAAAAAGCCAAATTGGAGAATGATATTAGTATTTGCAGCATATTTATTAATCCCTCTCAATTTAATCAAAAAACTGATTTTGAAAAATATCCAATTACCACAGATAAGGATATTGAAATTTTATGCTCTGTAAACTGTGATGTATTGTATTTACCTAGTGTAGAAGATATTTATCCAAATGGATGGGAATCTAATTCAAAAATAGATATAGGTTATTTAGCAACGAAATGGGAGGGTAAATTTAGACCTGGACATTTTGATGGAGTAGTACAAATAGTCAATTTATTTTTAGAACTAATTCAACCAAACAAATTGTATTTAGGTCAAAAAGATTTTCAGCAATGTGCTGTAATAAAAAAACTAATAAACATTCAAAAATATCCTATTGTAGTTGACATCTGTGAAACCATTAGAGAAGCTGACGGATTAGCTATGAGTAGTAGAAATGCTCGACTAAATAGTGCAGATCGACAAGTTGCTTTATGTTTATATAATACCTTATGTTTTATTAAAAATAATTTTCAAGTAAAGTCAAATGAAACCTTAGTTGAAGAAGCAAAAACTTTTTTTATTGGGAACAATCATGTTAAATTAGAATATATATGTATTGTAGATAGAGATTCCTTAGAAGAATTATCTAGTACGAAAGAAAATGCTGTGGCATTAGTAGTTGCTTGGATTGGTGAAGTACGTTTAATAGACAATATGCTTTTAAACTAAAAAAGAGGATACATCCATATTTTTTGTACCCTCTTTCTTAGTTGAAATGTGTCTCGTTCTATTCTGCTGAGGCACTAATAGTTGTTTTGTTATAATTATTTGTAGTTACTAATTTTTGAATATCTGTTGAATAACTTTTTACTATTGCAATATTTTCGTCTGCTTTTACATTGATGTTTTTTGAACCTCCTTCTACTATATAAGTATTTCTATCCCATACAAACTGAAAATAATATTTAATTAAGGCTGTATTTTGTTTTCTCAAGTCTCTTTCCATTTGCATTTTTAAATCATCATAATGTTTGTATTGAGCTAAATCAAAAGAAGTATTTTTAGCGTTTAAAGGTACTTCAACATAATCATTTACATTTCCATTGCTAATAAATAAAGAAACAGCTACATCATTAAATGTACCGATGGTTTCCCATTTATCTACATTATTAAATTTAGTTCTCATCAATTTACAAGCAATTTTAACATCTCCAACACTAATATGATTCTCTAAAGGAAGGTTTACGTTGTTATCTAATACTACTGATTTTTGAGAAGCGTAAGCTGTTTTTTCTGCAGTAACAACATTTCCTTTAATAAAAAGTGATAATTTGAAAGTCAATTTTTCGCCAGAACCTAAATTTTTATCATCAATAGTAAATTGATTTTTATTATGGAATGTTTTTAAAATCGTACCATCTTCTCCTAACATTTCAATTTTATATTCTGATGGTTTAATATCTGTAACGCCAGATGTAGTATTTTGAATAGTATAAGTAACATTAAATTCTTCCCAAGACTTTCTACCAAGAGAAAAATTACGAATAATATAATCAGCTTTTGCGAATGCAAATAACGAAGTAAATGAAAAAGTAAGTGTTGTTAGTGTTAAGGCGATAAGGATTTTATGTAAGTTGTACGCCCTCATTTTCGTTTTATTATACCTCTTTATACGAAAGCAAAAACGAAAAGTTACAGAATATTTATGGTTTTTCTATTAAATCCATTTTTTTAGAAATTTGACCTGAAAGAATATGATAAAACATCAGAAAATCAGCTAGTAAACTCCATAATGGGTAGGTAAAGGTAGCAGGTTTGTTCTTTTCGAAAAAAAAATGTCCAACCCAAGCAAAGCCATATCCCATTAAGGGTATAAAATAAGCTAATCGATGCTGATGACTAAAAATACTTGCTAGAAGTAACAGTATTACGAATAAAGTACCTATAAAATGTAAAATTCTATTGGTTTTATTGGCATGTTGACTCAAATAAAAAGGGTAAAATTCTTTGAAGGTCTTATATTTTTTAGCTTCCATGAAGCTAATATATTCAAAATATAATTTAATCTATAATTCTTTTTACAAATAAGAATTTTCTAGACCAGTAGCTATTCCATGTGTTGCTATCTGTTTTATCTATTCGGACGCCATCGCTGGTAGAAGCATGAATCATCTCTACTACCCCATTATTATTGTTATAAACCATTCCCACATGAGATACTGAGTAGGATCCATCTCTATTTATATACCCAAAAAAGATTAAATCTCCTTTGATAGCATTCGTTAAATCTACTAATTTACCCATTTTTGACTGCAAACTAGAGCTATGTGGCAACATAATATTATAGAATTGATAGATATAACTTATAAATCCTGAACAATCAAAAGTTGTTGGTCCTACAGAGGCATATTTATAAGGTGTTCCTAGAAATGAAAGAGATACTTCAACTAATTTTGTACGTAATGAAGCTAATGAATCTGCATAGCCCATCACTTTTGTAAAAAAACTAGGTTCATTTATTTCTGCTTTAGTTACTTGTTTTTTAGTAGTTTGTGCTTGTTTCGTAGAATCAACAGCTTGGCTATAACTAAATTGAGTACTAGCAAAAAGTATAAGTATGAAAAGTATTAACTCTTTCAATATGTGCATATTAATACGCAAAATTAAAAAAAATATTTGAAATCAATAGCCTAGGTGACAATTTTTAGAATTTTTATGATATATAACCTTAGATACAATTTGGGAATTAATTTCTTAATTATCTACCTATATAATTGATTTATATTTTTTTATATATTTATATATATTATATTCGTTATTATAAGTTGACTTAATATCA
>CANHVE010000013.1 GCA_947464015.1 Saprospirales bacterium
AGCTTTAGGGTTAAAATTGACGAATCTATTTCTATGAACAAACAATATATCCCTTCCATGATTATTCAACCTATAATTGAAAATGCGATCAAGTATGGAAATACAGATATCAACGAAGCAAAATCTACCCGTATAAATCTGGTGATTCATAAAAATCAGCAGCAATTATTATTTAAAATAAGTGATAATGGCATGGGGTTTAAGCAAGATATAGATGAAATCATTCAATCAGATAAAGAATCTAACTTGAATTTAATTAATAAACGAATTAATATTTTTAACAAAAAAGCCTTAGATTTAAAAAGTCTATTCTTACATCAAAACCATAAAAACAGAACTGAAATATCCTATTCTATAAATTTATAAACTGAATTAAAAATGTTTTTTGTTACTATTTGCATTATAACATACTCTAAAACAAATATTTATAATTTTTTTTGTAACCTTACTTATTAAAATTCGTAGAATATTAAACATTTAACCAAACTACACACTAATGACTAAGGAAAAACTTCATTTTCACAATCATCAAAGTCCTGAAGAATTGAAGGAATTGGAGGATTATAAAAATATTCTTGAGGATCTTCAGAATAAAAATCCTCAAGAAGCTTTAAATTTGAGTTTAAAATATGAAGAACTTTCTAGAATTTATCGTCATCAAGAGCATTGTGCAACCAGTCTATCACTTCAAGGTCATATTAATTACCAATTAGGAAATAATGAATTAACATTAAAAAATTGTGAATTAGCATTACAGATAACGAAGAACAATGAATTAAAATATAAATTATATATTACTTCTGGTGCTGCTTATACCTATTTTGGTCAATTTTCTAAAGCTATTGAAATATATAATATAGCACTTAACACAAATAATGTTTCACATTCATCAACAATATTTAATAATATTGCTGCAATCTATTTTAAACAAAAAGAATATGAAAAAGCAATTGATTATTTAAATAAATCTTTAGAATTAGTTGCAGACAATACTTCACTTATTCCTGGTATTTTAAATAATATAGGCAGGGCTTATATCGAAATTAATAATTTAGAAAATGCGGAATTAATATTAAATAAGGCAAAAGAATATTTATCAGAAATTGAAAATCATGTTCAAGAGATGATTAATTCATTAAATTTAGGTTTGTTGTCTTATAGACAAAAAAAATATGATGAAGCTTATAAAAAGTTATTAGATGCCTATATTAAATGTAAGAATCTAGATTTAAAGAACAATCTTTATTCTGCTACGTTGTTTTTAGCGCATGCCAGTTTTAAAAACAATTTACTAGATCAAGCAAATGCGTATTATTTAGAAGCTATGGATTTGGTTCGAAATATTGATAAGCGAATTTATAATGCTACATTAAAAGAATATATCAATTTTATTGTTGAACAAGGCGATTATGAACGGGCCATCAATTATTTTATCGAATATGATAAAAACAAAGATGATATTTTAGCCGAGGATAAAAATAAAGAAATTAATGCGCTCACGATTAAATTTCAAAATACGGAGCAAAAACTGGAGATTGAAAAATTAAATAGAGAAAAAGAATTTCAAAACAAATTATTAGCTCAAGCCGAAGATATTAAAAAAACCAATGAAAAATTGATGGAAACGAATCAAAATCTATCTGATTTCTCCTATGCATTGTCGCATGATATACGCACCCCTATTCGTCAATTAGCAGGATTTAGTTCTATGATTCGGAATAAAGATTATGAAGGGAAAAGTGAATTATTAAAAAACGATTTGAATTATATTTTTGATGCTGCAAAAAAAGCAGATACGATGATTAATGATTTACATCAATTTTCTATAGTGGGTATACAAGAAGATAAATTTATTAATGTAGATACCAATGAATCGCTTAAAGATGCATTAGGAAATCTATCGCAAAATATTATAGATAGCCATGCTATTATAGAAGTGAAAAATAATTTACCATTTATTAATGGAAATAAAACCTTATTTATGCAATTGTTTCAGAATTTAATAGGAAATGCCATTAAATATGCTAGAAAAGATATAGCACCACACATTGAAATTGATTTTCAACACATAGACGAAAAAAGCATTATCAGCATTAAAGATAATGGAATAGGTATTCCACTAAATGAACAGAAAGATATATTCAAATTGTTTGGACGTGCCAGTAACCACTCTGGTATAGAGGGTACCGGCATCGGTCTATCATTTTGTTATAAAATTGTACAAAAAACCAATGGGAATATCCGATTAGTTTCTGATGGTATAGATAAAGGAACGACTATCTTTATAGAGTATTAGTTTCCTTTTACGTTTATCTCTGTTGTATTATCTTTTGTTGATTCAGTCAAAGTTAAATCTGAATTGATATCTATAGATGTAAAACTTACTTGCGTAGTAGCATCTACTCCACCTTTAATAGCTTTTGTATTAGTAATCGTTTTTACATTTTTTAATAAATCTAAAGTTTTCATTTGTTAGTGTTTTAAGGTTTTTAAAATATGTTAGTTAAATAGTTATACAAATTTGCAAAAAAAATTATTAACAGATCATTTTTATTGTAACCTTTTTAAATGAGAAACGTATAAGTTTTCGGAGAATTATATATTTTATTGTATTTCAGTGGTTTAGTACGTATATAGGTATGTGTTTACAACACGCCCATAATGCGTGTTTAAACACGCATTATGGACTTATAAACATATATTTTAAGAGTAATATATTATTACTTTAAGGGGATTTCTGAGGCTTGTAGTATTTCGTAACTGCTACCTGTTTTATGGATGAATGCAATTATATGCATATTATCAGGATTCCAATCACTATTTAGTTTTAAACGGTATTGTTTAACAAATACTCGACCTGGTTCTAATGTAGCAGTACCTATTGAATTTCCTTCAATTTCTGTAATTACGTCTCTTAACACTTCTTCATGTACGTAATTGGTATCTACATCCATGGTAGGTAATAACTGTGCAGTTATTATTTCCGATTCTGTAAGCATAATAGAAAACTTTAACGGATCGCTAACACTTTGAGTAAAATGAGTTGTAAATGTCAAAATTGCTGAAGTATCTAATGCATTAAAAATGCTTGTTAAATGGATATTTACCGGACTGGTTAATAATAACTGATCATTTACTTTATTAGACCACTTTACTTTGTCTAGAATTTTAGAACTTTCACCCGTAAATAATTTTCTATCAATTGCTGCTGTAGGTTTTGAACTAACAGGACCAATAAAATTAGAGATCTCTTCTGCATCATCTGATGTTAAATTTTTATAGCTATACGGATATGGATCATCTAAAAAATGGCTATGGTGCGCAATAGTGATCACTCTACCTGGATTACTTGTTTTAATAGATAATGCTTCTGCATGACCAGGAGCACAATTAATACATCTTACACCTGTAAATTCCTCTAATACGATTACTTTATTTTCTGGAGCTTCTATAGTAGTTGTTAAATATGTAGTATCTAATAAGGCAACTTCTGTGGTAGATTTCGTTAATACATCTACTTCTTTACAAGAATAAGTTGTATACAGAACTATAGAACACATTGTTAAAACACTAAATAATTTAATTTTCATTTTCTCAAATTTTAATTTATTATAATAAACGATTAAAAACTCGTATTCAAAGTAACTCGTAATCCACTGAATGCCGGTTCAAATCTACATACACCGCCTGTACATACTATACCTGATACCTGTCTTACATATGCTGCTGTTAAACGATGCTGCTTAAATGTATAAGACGTAAAAAATGAATAATAGTGGCGTGGTGCTTGTTTAATTAATTCTCTATTTTCTGGATTTGCTTTAAAATTCCACATATCACTTATACTAATTGTAAAGTTTGGTGCTAAACTATACTCTAATAAACCATAAATCCATTGTCCGAAATCATTTCTACAATGCTGATATTGTACTTCTGCTCTCAAAGAACTCTTTTTTGATAATTTTAAGCTTCCTTCAGCAAATACCGTATATGCATTAATGAAAGGAACTGATTTCCCATTAATATCTAAGCTCTCATTTAAATATAATTCTTGATTAAATCTTATAAATTGTAAACCCAAAGATCCATTAAATCGTTTACCTTTTTTATATTCATATTCAAGAAATCCTTCATAAAAATAGTTTCGTTTAAACTTATTATTATAAATTGCTGATAAGCTTAAAGTAATTCCATGTCCTTTTTTTGGAGTTGAGGAAATGTCTAAAGAAAAAGCACTTTCTTCTTTTACTTGAGTTGCTGCATTATATCTAGCAGGTAAACGTAATGAGTTTTGTCTTGCAGTTGGTGGTATCACACTAATTAAGCCCTTTAATAATGTTTCATTTAAAGAAGTTTTAAGGAAAAAATCTTCAGTACGTTTAAACTGAGCCGTTACACCAAAGCCTTTTTTAGCATAGGTTAATGTAGTATAAATACAGGTACCTGGTTTGTTTTCAATATAATCACCAACTTTGATGGCTTCTTTGGTTTTATAGGCTCCTTCAATATACCAACTAAAATTGCCAATATTTAATGTATTATATACGCTAAATGCATAAACATTATATTTTGGTGAAAAGAATTTAGAAGTATCTGTTGCTGATTGTGATAAAATAGCATCTGATATAATATTTATAGATTCTTTATCTAAAGTACGATTTAAAACTCCAATACCTGGAGTAAAAATAGCTTTATCTTTTACCGTAAAATTACCTTCTGCACTTAAGCCTTTTATTAATGGTTTATATAATTCAAATCTGTTTTTTTGAACACCCGAAAAAGCTTTAATTACAACTTTATCTTTTACATTGTATTTTAATCGAGCACCTAGTAATGAATTGTCAATACCTAAAGAACGATCTTCATATGCTCTAAATAAAATACCACTTCCAATTTGGTCATAAAAATAACCTCCTGTTATTTCTAAATCACGAATTTCTTTTTTGATATAAAAATTACCTAATCCATATGCCGAATAGGCTGTTCCTGGATTATGTAAATTGGAGTTTTGAAATAAATCTATTCTAATACCCGTACTGAATTTCCAATCATCATTTACGTAATTTAATCCAATCCATGCATCTGCCCCAGATTTTAGATGGTCGTAATGTGGCGTGTTTGCTGCTCCAATTAAGGTGTCGCGAACATAAAAATTTGTATTCAATTGTAAGTCGCCACTAAAATAACCTTGTGAAAACATTGAACTAAAAATAAATATTCCAACTAATGATAAAAGCGAACGTTTGAAATGATATTGCATATAAGGGAAATATTGGGTGAATATATTCTTACAAAAATAAAAAAACTCCTTATAAAATAAGGAGTTATTTGTATTAATTTATGTATAAAGTTTCAACTAGTTTTTAGAGAACTCTTTTACAAAAGTTTTATCTGTATTGTTATCTTTAATAACAACATAATAGTTGCCTGTAGTATAACGAGCTACGTCATATACAAAACTTGTATTATCTATACTAAATTCATCCATTTTAACTCCTAGAGCATTATATATAATAATATTTGCACTGTTTAGTGGAGAAGTAATATGAATTGAATTATCAGCAGGATTAGGATATAATTTTACTAATGCATCTGATTCTTTTTGATCAGCTATAGAAGCACAAAATGCATCTCCTACAAAGTATAATGCTTGTTTGGTTCTTAAATCATCTGAAGGCGAAACATTTACTTTTACAAATCCAGATCCGCAAGTGTTTTGTGTAGTATAATCTACTCTTATTAATACTTGAGAATCGGCACCAATATTAAATGAATCTGTAAATCCAACGGTAATATTATAACAATTTCCAGGGAACGTACATAAAGCAGTAACCCATGCACCTGGTGTAGTTATAGTTTCTACTGTCCATACAAAAGTTTTTGTACTTCCAGTTGAGTTTGTACCATATACGTTTAATTCTAATGTTTGTCCTGCATAAACAGTTCCACTCACATGTGTTGTATCTCTTTCAAATGTAATTTGAGAAAATGCTAATGAACAGCTAATTGAAAAGATAAAAAGTAAAAGGAGTTTTTTCATTGATATATAATTTTATGTAAATATAGTATATTTCATAGACATAAAAAACAAAAGCTGGGTTGTATGACCCAGCTTTTATTCTATAATAAATTCTAAATTTTAGTGGTTAATAACTAAAGATTTAGAAACGTTAGCATTTTTACCTGATACGTTAATAGTATAGTTACCATTAGCGAAATCTTTAGTATTGATAGTCATGTTTTGTTTTCCACTAGTATAGATACCAGTTTCTTGTTCAACCACTTGTCCTTTAGAATCAATGATTTTAACTGTAAGTTCTTGCTCACCTACTACGTTGAATGTTAAATTAGTCATATCAACTGCAGGGTTAGGGAATAAAGAAACTTCCATGTTAGAAACTGCTGCATTATTACTGATACCAGAAAGTCTTTGTAAGTTAGCTGCTTGTAACACTACTTTATCTCCACCAGCAAATTGTAACCAAGCTACAACATAACAATCAGAAACTTGTTCGATTGAATTTTCAGTTGCGTGGTTGATATGTTGACCAGCAGAACCATCCGTTGGTAATCTGAAGCTACCATTGAAAGTATAAGTAGCAGTATATGTTTGAGCAGTACCAGCTGTTACTGCAGCAACTGCAGAACCTGTTTCATTAGGTACCATTTTTTTCATTACTTGTTTGAATTCAGTTTCTCCGTTAGTTTTAACGTTTTGAGAAGTTGTTCCTTCTAAGATAGCAACATATAATTTTGCATCACCAGCTGCTAAATTTACTTTAGGTGTATAATTTACAGTAATATCGAATTTTTTAGCTGCATCATCTCTATCGTAAGTTCCGCTCATATCAGCAAAAGCAGATACGTTTCTTGAATCGTTATATAATGTTTCAGTAAAGTCATTTGCATTACCATCCCATCCACCATCAATTTCCATACGTGGAATAGAATTGATATTGTAGAATCCTCTTCTGTTTACTGATTCAGTAGTAGCATAAGGATCACCTGTTCCAGGGAAATCTTGTTGGTATTTAACAGCTACGAAATCTCCTTGTGGTTTTGTATCTACGATTGTGTGGAAGTTAGCGTTACCTGGATTACATGGAGGACAAGTAGAAGCTGTAAACACCTCAAATAATGGAGTTCTAGCAACTACTGGACTTGGGAACGTAAATGTGTTTTTAGTAATTGTATTGTTAGTAGTAACTGCATCAGTTAAACCGTTAACGTTATTAATTGTCATGTTAACTGCATAAGCTGTTCCATTACCTGGAGTCCAAGGTGTAGTATGAGAAACTACTGCTTGTGTAAAAGGAGCGATATTTAAACCAGTAATATTAGCATTAACTGGAGCACCACCATTGATAGTGTAAGTCATATCTAATGAATTAATGATATCACTACCATTGTTATATACGTTAGTTCCAATATTGATTGCAGAACCACCTGTCATAGTTGTGTTGATGTTAGAGAAACTAACAGCTACTGCGTCTCTTAAATCTGGAACAATCATTTTGATATCATCTATAATTAAATAGTATCCATCATCAGTATTGTTGATCCAAGCTAAGTAGATATTTTGACCTCTATAAGCATTTAAGTTAATGTTATGAACTGCACCAGCATCACTTTCAGTTACTATAGAGAAAATACTTGTAGTAAATGAAGCTCTAGCTGTATCCGTTGTAGAAACTTTTACATCATAACCATCACCATCAGCGCCTGTTAATCCAGAAACACCAGTCCATTGTAAATAAATTTCACCTGTAGCTGGAACTGCGATTTGTGGAGAATACATCCATCTATCAGCTTGTCCTACTGGGTTAAACCAAGACTCACTAACAGCAAATTTATTAGTAGTACCATATGACTGCCATGCATCAGTACCCATAGCAACTGGAACACCTGTGTTTAATGTTTTACCATCCCAGTTTTTTTGCCACCAACCTGAAGGCATTGCAGGAACTGTAGCACCTGAGAAATCTTGTGAAGTTATGGTAGTAACGGCAAGTGCATTAAAGCCGATTAACAACGCAAACAAAGAGTAAATTAGTTTTTTCATCTTTCTTTTTTTTAAATAATTAAATTTTAGTTTGACAATAATATTGTATTTCGTAATATAAAATTAGGGTTTTTTTAAATAAAACAAAATTTTATCTATAAAATACCTTAAAGTTAATGTGTTTGCTTATAGATGAAAGGTCTAATTAAAAGGTTGCATATTAAGGAGACTTTAAAATATAGATTAGATTATTCTTTACCCTTTACACATATTACAATTTCACCTTTTGGAGGAGTGGCAGTGAAATGTAGGATTAATTCGGCTAATGTTCCTCTTTTATGTTCTTCAAACATTTTTGATATTTCACGGCTTACAGAAGCCTTTCTATCTGTTCCAAAAGCTAACGCAAATTGCTCTAATGCTTTTACCAATCGATGTGGCGATTCATAGAAAACCATGGTTCTGTTTTCTTCAATGAGTGCATTAATTCTGGTTTGTCGACCTTTTTTTTGAGGCAAAAAGCCTTCAAAAACAAAACGATCACAGGGTAAACCTGAAGAAACTAGGGCAGGCACAAATGCTGTTGCGCCTGGTAGAGCAATTACTTCAATTCCTTTTTCAATACAGGCTCTTGTCAATAAAAACCCTGGATCCGAAATACCTGGTGTACCTGCATCTGAAACTAAAGCCACTTTTGTACCACCTGCTATTTGCTGCACAATACGTTCTATTGTTTGGTGCTCATTGTGCATGTGGTGTGAAATCACCGTTTTAGTGATTTCGAAATGCTGTAATAATTTTTTAGTTTGTCGAGTATCTTCTGCTAGTATAATATCTACTTCTTTTAACAATCTTAATGCTCGAAGCGTGATATCTTCAAGATTCCCAATAGGTGTAGGTATTAAGTATAGTTTGCTCAATATGAATATGAACTATTTTATTAAATTGCTTTAATATGAATTGTATAGCCTTCCATGATGGCATTAGCTAATAATTTTTTACAAGCTTGTTCTACTAGATCTTTTGCTTGAGCTTCGTCTGCTGCCTGTAATTTTAAACTGATATGTTTGCCTACTCGAACATCTTGTACCATGCTTAAGTCCATTTTTTGCAAGCCGCTTAATACCGCTTTTCCTTGTGGATCTAATAATTCTTTATGTGGCATAATGTCTATCTCTGCTATAAATTCCATGTTTAGTCTTGCGTTTTTATGTTTGTTGAATTGATAAAATAATGTTGTACTATCGATATTAGTATATAAAGCAAAATTATAAAAGCTAATGCTTGTAACTGAAATAAAATTAATAACACTATGGATATAAGTATAAAAACATACCTTAATTGGTTTGTAGACCAAGTCCATTGTTTAAATTTAAAACTGAACATTCGAATCTCGCTAATCATCAAGAAGCACAAAACAACAATTGTAATTAATACAGTTCTTATATGTTGCAATAAACTTGATAAAACATCATTATTCCCATTGCAAATAAACAAATATCCATAAACAAATAATGTCATTGCAGGAGTTGCTAAACCGATAAATTCATCTCCTTGTCGAGTATCGATATTAAACTTTGCTAATCGTAAAATGCCAAATAATACTATAATAAAAGCAATAGATGGATACAGTAAAAGCAGAATAGGTTCGCTGTTAAGCTGTAAAGTAAAATTGGCCAATAAAGAATAAAACAAGGCAGCTGGCACTAAACCAAAACTAATGGCATCTGCTAATGAATCAAGCTGTTTGCCTATATCTGAGCCTCCTCCTCCAAATTTACGTGCCGCGAATCCATCTAAAAAATCGGCTACTAAAGAAATTATTGTAAAGTAAAATGCTTCTGATGCATAGCCATTAAAAATTAATAATACGGCACAACAACCACAAAACGCATTGATTAGTGTAAGTATATTGGCTAGTGTAAATAATTTAATTTTCAAATTTTTATCTCTTAATAAATAATTTATCCTTCTATGAATTCATCAGCGATTCTATTTCTTCCACTTCTATAGGAATGTTTTTCATTAAATCAATATTTCCTTTTTCGCTTATCCAAATATCATTCTCAATACGAATACCTATTTTTTCTGCTGGAATATAGATGCCTGGCTCATTTGTCAATACAACTCCAACCGGCAATTTTTCATATCTGTTACCAATATCATGAACATCTAATCCTAAGAAATGAGAATTTCCATGCATAAAATATTTTTTATACAAAGGATTATTAGGGTCTTGTTTGGCTACATCTTCTTTAGTAAACAAACCTAATCCTATTAATTCGCCTTCTACTACTTTCGCTACTTGCTCATTTAATTCAGCTAGTGTAATACTTGGTCTCATGATATTACAAGCCTCTCTATGTACTCGTAAACAAGCATTGTATACTTGTTTTTGTCTGTCTGTAAATCGACCACTTACTGGAATTGTACGTGTTAAATCTGCACAATAATTGGCATACTCTGCGCCAAAATCCATCAATAACACTTCTCCATCTGAGCATACTTTATTGTTATCATTATAATGTAAGATACAACTATCTACCCCACTTGCTATGATTGGATTATAGGCATGTCCCGTGGCTCTATTACGTATAAACTCATGAATAATCTCGGCTTCTACTTCATATTCAAAAACCCCTGGTTTAACAAATTGCAATACTCTTCTAAACGCTTTATCGGTGATATCACAAGCTTTTTGTAATTGTTCAATTTCAATGGGATGTTTCACACTTCTCAATTTACTCATGATAGGTCCACTTCGCTCCAAATGATGCAGCGGATATTTTACTTTACATTCTTCTGCAAAACGAACATCTTTATAAGGCACTTCAGAAATTGCTCTATCATTTTCATTTAAGTTGATGTATAATGTTTGAGCATAGTTCATCAACATAGCAAAAGTGCTTTCAAACTGATCTGACAACAATACTGTTTGAATGCCACTTTGAGCACGTGCTTCGTCTATCGTATATTTTCGTCCTTCCCATACGGCAATATGTTCACTGGTTTTTCTAATAAATAAAATTTCTTTATATCTATCAATTGGAGAATTTGGAAAAAGCAAAAGAGTTGTTTCTTCTTGATCTATACCTGTTAAATAAAACAAATCTGAATTTTGTCTAAAAGTATGCGTACCATCACCTACTCGAGGCATTAAATCGGCACTATGAAAAACAGATAAGCTATTTTCCTTTAAATATTTTGCATATAAACTTCTATTTCTAACAAATAATTCTGATGATATATCATCATACTTTTTCATTTTAATCATGACTATTCTGTGTTTTGACTCATACAAAAGTACTGTTTAAGAATTATAAATACGTTAAAAAGAAGAAGAAATACTACTAGAAAACTTAAAATAGTGTTATCTTTATATTCTCAAAACTATAAAATACTTACTGTTTATTTAGTTCTTAAATAAAATTCGAGTGAGCATTTCTTTATAGTTTCTACAAAATATCATTTATGCCTGAAGGCATAAAAATTCAAATCATTATTTAAATAAAACAAACATATACATGCAGTATAATTCAGCACGAAGTACATTAGTTATGAAAGAGTACGGAAGAAACGTACAAAAACTTATAGACTTAGCCATCGCCGAAACCGATAGAGAAAAAAGAAACCGAATGGTACAAAGTATTATTGATGTAATGGGGCAATTAAACCCTCACTTAAGAAATACCGAAGACTATAAACATAAACTTTGGGATCATTTGTTTTTAATGTCCGATTTTAAATTAGATGCCGATTCGCCCTATCCGATTCCAGAAAGAGAAGCATTGATGCGTAAACCCGATCCACTACCTTACCCACAAGAACGTATCAAACACAAATCATATGGCAAAAATTTAATGCGTTTGGTAAACAAAGCGGTGGAAGAAGAAAATCCTGAACGAAAAGAATTAATGTTAAAAGTAATTGGTAATTATATAAAAGTAGTTCATACCAATTGGATAAAAGAAAACGTGAGTGATGAAAATGTGAAAGTTGAAATCAATACTATTTCTGATGGCAAACTTTCATTAAGTGATGATATGCAATTGAGCAAAATATTTGTTCAACGAACAAACACGAATCAAAACCGCAATAACAACCAAAACTATAACCGCAATAACAATAACCGTAATGGTGGTAATAGAAATAATGGTGGAGGAAATAACAATAGAAGACATCACAATAATAATAACCGTAACAATAATAACAACAATGGCAACGCTAAATAATCTAGACGCTTTTGAAGTAAGGGGGGGGAATATTTTAAAGGGATCAATCACTCCTCAAGGGGCAAAAAATGAGGCATTACAAATTCTTTGTGCAGTTTTATTAACTGACGAAGAAGTAACTATTAGCAATATTCCTAATATTCATGATGTGAATATGCTGATAAAAATATTAGGCGATATTGGTGTTAAAGTTATGCAAGTGAATGAAGACACTTATACTTTTAAAAGTGATGCTGTAGATGTAAATTATATGTTGAGTGATGCTTTCAAAAAAAATGGGGCAGCATTGCGAGGGAGCATTATGTTAGTGGGACCTCTATTGGCTCGATTTAAAAAAGCTTATATGCCAAAACCTGGTGGTGATAAAATTGGGAGAAGAAGATTAGATACACACTTCTTAGGTTTTGAGGCGATGGGGGCTACATTTAGTTTTGACTCCGATGAAAATTTTTATAGTGTAAGTGCCAATGAATTAAAGGGTTGTTATATGCACTTAGAAGAGCCTTCTGTAACTGGTACAGCAAATATAATTATGTGTGCAGTGATGGCTCAAGGAACAACTACTATTTTTAATGCGGCATGTGAGCCTTATATACAACAACTTTGTAAAATGCTCAATTCGATGGGAGCTAAAATTACAGGAGTAGGTTCGAATTTACTACATATTGAAGGCGTTGAAAAACTGTATGGATGCAGCCACCGTATGTTGCCCGATATGATTGAGATTGGTTCTTTTATTGGGATGGCGGCATTGACTAAAAGTGAGATTACTATCAAAGATTGTAGAATTGATATGTTGGGGAATATTCCTGCTACTTTTAAAAAGCTAGGTATTCAAATGGAATTTAGAGGAGATGATATTTTTATCCCTTCTCAAGATCATTATGAAATTGCTTCCTTTATTGATGGCTCAATACTTACTATATATGATGGCCCTTGGCCTATGTTTACGCCTGATTTACTTAGCATCGTATTAGTTACAGCCACACAAGCGAGAGGCTCAGTATTGATACATCAAAAAATGTTTGAAAGTAGATTATTCTTCGTAGATAAATTGATAGATATGGGAGCGCAAATTATTTTATGTGATCCACATCGTGCGAATGTAATTGGAATAGACAGAAAATATCCGTTAAAAGGAATTTCGATGAGTAGTCCAGATATTAGAGCGGGTGTTTCATTATTAATTGCAGCACTTTCAGCAACAGGCAAAAGCACCATACATAATATTCATCAAATTGATAGAGGATATCAAAACATAGACAAACGACTAATTGCTTTAGGAGCAGATATAAAAAGATTGTAAGCGAATTAGCAAATTCATTAATTAGCAAATGATGCAGTTGAATATTTGCATTTAGTTTTCAATTTAAGAGATAATACCTCTTTGAATACTCAATAATACTTTTTGAAAGGTCTTTTTATTTAATCTAATTTTCCAATTGGCCTAAAACATCTTCCCAATCTTGCATGAGCTGGCATTGTTCGGCTTTAGCCTCTTCGTAATCTTTGTAAAAATTTGCATCATTACTGATGATTTTAAATTGTTCTGGATCTTTCAATTTATCTTCATAAGTAGCGATTTTTGTATCTAAAGCAGCAATAGCGTTTTCGAGTTTATTCGCTTTATTTTTCAAGGCTTTTAGATCTTTATCGTTAGCTGTAACATTCGAAACATGTTGGTGTGTTGGCTTTGAAACTGGCGTTGAACTTGCTTTTGTTGCTGACTTAGCTGATTCATATGCTCTAAAATCTTCTGCTTTTTTCTCTTCTAAGAAATCATAGATATCACCAATATGTTCTTTAATACCATTTTCAGTAAATTCAAAAATTCTATTCGTTAAGCCTTGTAAGAAATCTCTATCGTGGCTAATTAAAATCATCGTGCCTTGATATTCTTTTAATGCTAGTTTTAATGTTTCTTTCGAAACCATATCCAAGTGGTTGGTAGGCTCATCCAGTATTAGTAAGTTCATTGGCTCTAGCAATAACTTACACATGGCTACACGACCTTTTTCACCACCACTCAATACTTTTACTTTTTTCTCAACATCTTCGCCACTAAATAAAAAGCAACCTAATAAAGTTCTTACTTTCGTTCGCATTTCACCTGTAGCAGCTTCATCTATCGTTTCAAAAACCGTTTTATTACCATCTAATACATCTGCTTGATGTTGTGCATAATAACCTAGATGTACATTATAACCCATTTTAATTTCACCTTCATAATCCAAATCACCAGCAATCATTCTACTTAATGTTGTTTTACCCATTCCATTTTTACCAATAAAAGCAATTCTATCTCCTTTATCGATATAGAAACTTTCGTTTTGTATTACTTTTTTGGGACCATAACTTTTAGATACATTTTTAACTTCTAGTACCACTTTACCTGAAGGGACGGAATCAGGGAAACGGATATTCATTTTACTTACATCTTCTTCATCTACTTCAATGATATCAATTTTATCGAGTTTTTTCATTAAAGACTGAGCAAATGAGGCCTTTGAAGCTTTGGCTTTAAAACGCTCTATATTTCGTTCTATTTGTCTGATTTCTCTATCTTGATTCTTCTTAGCATTTACTTGATTTAAACGTCTTTCTTTACGAAGCTCAACGTATTTGCTATAGTTCGCTTTATAATCTTCAATATCGCCATTAAAGATTTCTATAGTTCTATTGGTTACATTATTTAAAAAGGCTTTATCGTGACTAATTAAGAGAATTGCCCCATCATAATCAGCTAAAAAATTTTCTAACCAAGTGATTGAGTGAATATCTAAGTGATTGGTTGGCTCATCAAATAAAATCAAATCTGGTTTTTGTAATAATATTTTGGCTAATTCTATACGCATTTGCCAACCTCCACTGAATGTAGATACTGGTGTATCGAACTCTTCAGGTTTAAATCCTAGACCTTTTAATATTTTACCAATTTCCTCATCGATATTATGAGAACCCATCAAATGGAATTGAGTATCTTTTTCATTGAAGAGATTGATCAAGTCCATGTATGAATCTGTATCATAATCGGTACGAGTTTCCATTTCATGAGCTATACGAGCTACTTCGGCCTCTAATTCAAGAAATTTAGCAAAAGCTGTCTTGGTTTCTTCGTATACCGTTTTATCTGAATTGATATTTATATCTTGTGGTAAGTAGCCTATTTCGAATCCTTTGGGATAAGAAATATCTCCTGCGTCAGGTTTATAAAAACCAGTTAAAACCTTTAATAATGTGGACTTGCCGGCACCATTTCTGCCGACCAAACCGATACGGTCGCTACGTACTATTTGAAAAGTAATTCCATCAAAAATGGTTCGACCTCCGAAATGTAATTCTAAATTGGAAACTGTTAACACGCCTCAAAGTTGCAATTTTTTTACGAGAAATTTTACACTTTAGTTGTTTCAATGCTTAATATTTCTCATTTTTGTATTACAAAATTTATATAATATGTCAAAAGTAATGGGTATCATCATGACAATCGGAGGTTTTTTAATCTCTGTATTTTCTTATTTTTTATACAGAAATTCTCATGCATATTTACAATATAATCCAGAAGAAAAAATTAAATCTTTATCTGCTGTTGGATTGACTATGCCATTAGTAATTGGTGGATTATTATTTATTGCAGGTGTTACTTTTTTAATAGTAGCCAAAGAAGACAACAGCGAAACAAGAGCATAAGCTTTTTGTTTTTATTATAATATATCTCATGTCTTTTTGTTAGGCATGAGATTTTTTTATTTCTATACCCTTTTATGAATCTAACTCTGTTTTTATTGTCAATTATAACTTATAATTTGAACTATATTTAAAAAATGCTATTTAATTCTATTCCTTTTTTAATTTTTTTTCCGATTGTAATAGCCTTTTATTATATTTTATCTCATTCATATAGGTGGGTTTGGCTTTTATTAGCCAGTTGTTTCTTTTATATGTTTTTTAAGCCTGAGTATATTCTTATACTTTTTTTCACTATCATAATCGATTATTTTGCTGGAATACAAATAGAAAATTCGAAAAACAAAAATCAAAAAAAGTATTGGCTTATTGCAAGTTTGATAGCAAATATTGGCATTTTAGCCATATTTAAATATTATAACTTTATCAACGACAACATCACGGGTATAGCTAAACTAGCCCATTATACGAATCCAATTCCTGCATTAAAAATTTTGCTGCCGATAGGATTATCCTTTCACACTTTTCAAGCGATGAGTTATACTATTGAGGTTTATAAAGGTCGTCAACAAGCTGAGCGACATTTTGGATATTATGCTTTATATGTGATGTTTTTTCCTCAATTAGTAGCTGGACCAATTGAACGACCTCAAAACATATTACATCAATTAAAAGAAAAAAAACTATTTCATTATCAAAACTTCAGTGATGGAGGGAAGCTAATGCTTTGGGGCTTTTTTAAAAAAATATGTATTGCCGATCGATTAGCCTTTTTTGTGAATGAGGTTTATAAAAGTCCTGCCGACCATACAGGATTTCAATGTTTAATTGCTATTGTGTTTTTTTCGTTTCAAATCTATTGTGACTTTTCAGCCTATACCGATATTGCTATTGGAAGTGCTAAAGTAATGGGTATTGATTTGATGAAGAATTTTGATAGACCCTATGCTTCAACTAGCATTGCAACATTTTGGAAACGTTGGCATATATCCCTTTCAACCTGGTTTAGAGATTACTTATATATACCATTAGGCGGAAATAGAAAAGGTGCCTATATCACCTATTTAAATATAATGATTGTTTTTTTATTAAGTGGATTATGGCATGGTGCTAGTTGGACTTTTGTTATATGGGGTGCTATACACGGCATTGCTGTTGTGTTTGAAACAAGATGGATACAAATCAAAAAACAAGTATTACAAATAGATACGGAGAAAAAGCATTTCTTATTGAATTATATAAATATCGTTTTTGTATTTATAGTGGTTAGTATTGCTTGGATTTTTTTTAGAGCAGAAAATCTTAACACTATTCATATCTTATTTAAACAAATTAAACATATAGAATGGAGTCAGTTTACATTAAGTTCGTTTGGAGCCATTAACAGAACTAATTTAATTTTATCTTTTATCGTCATTATACTTTTAGAAGGAATACAATATATCACTAAAGAGAAAGGAATAGTGGCATATTTAACTGAAAAACCTGCTATTACTAGATGGTCTATTTACTTTATACTTATTTTTAGTATGCTACTCTTTGGAGCTTTTCATGAATCAAAAGAATTTATATATTTTCAATTCTAATGAAAAAACTATTCCTTCATTTAGTAATCTTTATAAGTATTATTCTAGCTATCTGCTTAGGATTAGATCGTTTATATAAAAAAATTATTCCCGAGAAGATTGCTGAAAAAGCTTATTGGATATGGCAGCAAAAGCCTAAAAAATATGATTATATCGTCTTGGGTTCTTCTAGAGCTGAATCTAGTTTTAATTGTTTAGTGTTTGATAGTATATGTAATAGTTCGGGCATTAATTTAGCGATAAATGGTGCTGGGCTTATAGAAAACGAAATGGTTTTAAAACATTTTTTAGAAAAAAATAGTACTCGTATTTTATTCCTAGAATTAGACGAAGCCAACCTCTCTCCACAAAATCATTTTTCTTATCCTTTTCATGACTATGTGTATTTTCCCTATATGGATGATGCTTTAATAGATTACTACATAAAAAAACATGAACAAAATCATCATTATTATTGGTGGAAATATATTCCCTTTATGAAGTATGCTGAATATAATTCAAACTTTAGTTTAAATAAGCTATTATATCCTGAAAACCTCGATAGTATCATCGACTGTAAAGGATTTCGTCCTTTTTATAATCATGAGAGTGCATATACATTTATAGATTGGTCAGGCAAGTTTTTAGACAAACGATATTGGGAAGTTGCAGATTATTCTGTTCCAAAAAAAAGCTATGAAGAAATAGATAGTGCTTCCATAGAAGCTCTTAATAATATTATTACAATTTGTGCTAACAAGAATATTCACGTAGTATTTTATTGTGCACCTAGTTATGAAGGACATTTTAAAAAATACAAATATAATTCGTTAGATAAATTTGAATTCGTTAATAAAATAGCTCAAAAAAAACATATTCCTTTTGTAAATTTTTCCTATTGGAAATACAATCAAATAGATTCTATTTACTATGATTACTCACATCCTAATATTAAAGGAGCGAACTTAATGACCAGTATTTTTAGTTATTATTATAAAAACAATTTACAAGCTGATAGCTCTTTTTCACACTTTTTTAATGATCATTTTTAATTGATTAGTTGTACTATCTTTAACACGAATAAACAAACCAAATTATGCTTAGCAACAATGATATTCTTAAAAAACTACGAGTAGCTTTATCATTAAAAGATGATGATATCGTTCATATATTATCATTAGTTGATTTCAAAATTACAAAAGGAGCGCTAGGTGATTTATTTAGAAGCGAAGACCATCCTAGTTATGTAGATGCTGGCGATCAAATATTACGTAATTTTCTAAATGGATTAATCATTTACAAAAGAGGAGTATTAGAAAAGCCGAAAAAAATTAAGGGAGAAGAATAAGATTTTAGGCATTATATTTTAGACTGAGTTCTTTTTTACTTGCTTTATATGCTGGATAAATACTGGCTAATAAACTAATCACAAAAACGATTACAAATGCTAATAGAAAGTCTATGGCATGAATTTCTATTGGGTATGATTGTACCACAAAACTGCCACTTCCTTGAAGTTTGATTAATCCAAATTCTTTTTGAATCAAACATATTATAAAACCAAGTATTAAACCTATTGTAGCTCCTATTAAGGCACTTAATACTCCTTCTAAAACAAAAATATTTCTGACCACACTTTCTGAAGCTCCCATGGCTCTTAAGATGGCGATATCATTTTCTTTTTCCATCACCAACATACTTAACGAACCAATTATATTAAACGATACAATAAATAAGATAAATGATAGAATAACATATACAGCTAATCGTTCTATCTGCATTACTTTATAAAGTGAAGCGTTTTGTTGTAATTTGTTTTGAACTTTTAAATTTTTGTCAAGTATTTTTTGTAAGTCGTTTGTAGTCGTTGATACTTTTGAATAATCAAGTAATTTTATTTCTATACTTGTTGCTCTATCATAAGATTCGGTTAATTCTTCGATAAATGTATAAGGGACTAAAACGTATTTTTGATCAAACTCCTGTTGAATAGCAAATACGCCAGTAGGTAAAACATATCCTTTATGAAATGCGTCCTCGGGATTGAGATACACTTTTCTTTCTTTTTTAGGAATCATTACTTGCATTTGAACAACAGGTTCTTGCATATCTGCATTCAACACTTCATCTACTCCTGCTCCTAAAATAGCACCATCATATCCATTAAACTGTAATTGATATTTACCAAATAAAATAAATGAATCTATTCCTGTAATATTTTGAAATGCAGGTTCAATACCTTTTACTGTTGCTATATTTTCTCTCTCAGCGTATTTCAAATATGCATTTTCTTCTATGGATCGAGTTACATATTTAATATTATCAAGTGATTTTATTTTATTCACTAAAACCGTATCTGCATCGAATGATTTTCCTACAATTGCTGTAATTTTTATATCTGGATAAAAAGCTGAATACATTTTGTTTACTAAGCCTTCAAAGCCGTTAAATACAGATAATATAATAACTAAAAACATGGCACCAGCACCCATACCAACCATAGAAATATAGCTGATAATATTTATCGCATTGGTGCTTTTTTTAGAAAAAATATACCTGCGCGCTATTTGTAATGCTAATGAAAATGAAACCATAATATTTACCAAAAGTACAAAAAGAAAAGAGGTTGACGAACACATTGTTTCATCAACCTCTTTCTAAATTTAAATACTTAAACGAATATATTATTTATCTACAATAAGTTTACCAATATTAATCTTATCATTTTTATCTTTTGTTTTAATATAATATACTCCTGCTGTTAAATGATCAACGTTTATAGTAAAGATATTATGAGCATTGGTTTCTGTTAATAAATTCGTATAAACAGTTTCTCCAAGTGTATTTACTATGTCAACGTGTATTGGTGTTTTAGTATTTTCTGTAAACTGAATAAATATTCTATCATGCGCTGGATTAGGATAGATATTTAATGATTCGGTACTAATTATACTATTAATACCATTCGGATTAACTGTTACTGATTGTGTAAATGTATCTGAACAAACTCCATTTCCTACGATTAAAGAAACGGTATAAGTACCAGCAGTTAAATAAGTATGTATTGGATTTGGTGTATTATCAAATGGACTTCCATCACCAAAAATCCATCTCCATCTTGAAGGTGAACCTGAACTTAAATCAGTAAATGTACTTGTGAGTGCTACACTAGATTGACTAAAGTTTGCAATTGGGAAAGGAATTTCAGTAATCGTTTGTGCACTAGAAGAAGTGCCACATGAAGGAATACTTACAGTATAAACACCACCCATTGTAACGGTGATACTAGGTGTTGTTGCTCCAGTGCTCCATGATAAAGGAATGGTAATACCCGTTGGAATAGCTGTTAATACTACACTTTGTCCTGTACAAATGGTATCGTTTCCTGTTAATGAAATACTTGGTGTAACAGATGGTGCTGTATTTACAACTAAAGTATCAAAAGAGCTACATCCTTTATTGTCTATTACATTAAGTACATAAATTCTTGTACCACTTATAGTGCCTGATAATACAGGGTTTGCAATAGCTGGATTACTTAAGCCTGTAGATGGTGACCAATTGTATGTATATGGTAAACTACCGCCACTTGCTGTTGGACTTCCTCCTAGAGTTGCGCTAGCCGTTCCACCATCACAAAACGTTAAATCTGCACCTGCTGCTGTAGTTGGAGTTGGATTTACTGTTAGTATAACCGTATCTCTTCCTACACAACTAAAATTATCTGTAACCGCTAACGCATATGTTTGTGATGTAGTTGGAGTAGCTGTTGGATTTGCCACTGATGCACTACTTAATGAAGTAGTAGGTGACCAAACATAGGTATAAGGCGCTGTTGCACCAGATGCTGTAGGACTTCCTCCTAGAACAACTGGATAAGATGTAGTTGTTGAACACCAGCTAGTATCTCTACCTGCATTTACAATTGGATTAGGTCTTTGATTAACAATAATTGTATCGTAAGCAAAACATCCTAAACCATCTGTAACTTTTACGTTATAAGTGGTGGTGGTGCTTGGAGAGGCATTTGGATTGGCTGTCGATGTGCTTGATAAACCTGTAGAAGGTGCCCACAAATAACTATATGGTGCTGTACTTCCCGAACCAGTAGGGCTTCCACCAATTGCTACTGCAACAGTACCATTACATCTGTTTTTATCTGTACCTGCACTTGCAGTAGGTCTAGGATTAACTGAAATAACTACTGTATCTCTACCAACACAATTGTATAAATCAGTAACAGACAACGTATATGTTCTGTTTGTCGTTGTTGTTGTAGTTGGGTTTGCAACAGAAGTACTAGACAATGAAGTTCCTGGCGACCATGTATAGGTATAAGGTACTGAACCTCCTGTTGCTGTTGGGCTACCACCTAATACTACAGGTACAGGTGAACTACCAGCACACCAACCGCTATCTCTACCTGCATTTACAGTTGGATTATTTCGTTGGTTTACAATAGCAGTATCATAAGCAAAACAACCAATTGCATCGGTAACTTTTACTATATAATTGGTAGTGCTCGTTGGAGAAGCATTTGGATTTGCAACGGTAGTACTAGACAAGCCAGTTGCTGGAGACCATAAATAAGCATAAGGAGCTGTTGTTCCAGAACCTGTTGGACTTCCTCCAATAGCAACTGCAGTAGCACCAGCACATCTGTTTTTATCTGTACCTGCATTAGCAGTTGGATTAGTTCCTATACCGATTCTTACAGTATCTCTTGCAATACAACCTCTATTGTCTGTAACTTGTAAAGCGTACGTAGTAGTAACCGTTGGGTTTGCATTTGGATTTGCTACTGTACCGCTACTTAAACCGGTGGTTGGTGTCCAAGCATAAGTATATGGAGTAATACCTGAACTAGCTGTTGGACTTCCTCCTAATCTGATTACTCCTGTAACACCACCACATTTAGTGGAGTCGTTTCCTGCGTTTGCTACAGGTTGAGGATTAACAGTAGCTATCACTGGAACTCTCGTAGATAAGCAATCATAACCTTGTACAATCCAGTTGTAAAAATAATAGTAATAACCAGAAGCACCTGTTGTGGTTGATGGTAAGTTGGTACTTAAAATAGATACATTTCCTCCTGCATCATTATAAGGATAAGATGCACCTGAATTATTTCTATATAAGTTCATCGAATCTTGAACCCCTAATATCCATGTACCAGGTATTAAATCAATATTTAAATTTATTCTACTTCCTCCATTTGGAATATAAATATTTCTACTTGCAATGACAGAACCTACTGTATCTCGATATTGAATAGTTCTATAACCAGAACCTTGAGCATATACATAAACAGAATTCAACATACATGGCTTATTTACTCTAAATTTTAATCCCCAATTTCTATCCCCATTGAAGTTTCCTCCAGTTCCAAATGCATTTGTAGCCGGACCAACATTATAAGCTGTTTGAGGAATTGCTTGTTCAACATAGTAGGTGGTAGTAGTTGAAATACTTGGTGTAGTAAATGGATTGGCCGTTGAAATAACTGTAGTATCGGTAGCTGCATTGTACCAATTCACGTTATTCGTAGTAGTAGCAGACAAAGAAACGGTTCCTGTACCACATCTAGAAGCACTAACAACTGCTGGGCCTGCTGGTCTATTAACAACAATATATGAAGTTCTAGTAAACGGAGTACTTCCAAATGAATTAGTTGCTGTTAGTGTTACAGTATACGTACCATTAGTAACATATACGTGAGTTGGATTTTGTAATGTTGAAGTACCCCCATCTCCAAAAGTCCAAGCCCAAGAAGTTACAGCTCCTGTTGTTCTATCTGTAAATCTTACTTTACCATTACATGTATTTGTTATATCGGCTGTAAATGAAGTAACTGGTGGCGATGTAGCACCTGTACATGTCCAGTTAATTGCAAATCCTGTATCAGTAACACTTGGATCTGATTCTTGTCTTACGGTTATAGAACCTCCTGTAGAATTGATAACTGCTGGTAAGGTATAACCTGTATAACTACCTAATAATGGGCTTGCTGTAGATGGTCCATCATATACTCTTAAGAAATCATAGGAGCTTTCCATTCTAAAACGAGTAAATGTTAACGTTACACGTGATGCCCCTGTAGGTGCAATAGTAACACTACCATTAGTATTATCTGAGTAAGCACCATATTGACCACCATTATCGTATACTGTTCCTGTACATGATGTTTGAATAGGACCAGTACCTGTAGCTGGAACATTTACCACACATGGATTCGTTGAATTTACATTTACTAAGTTAACATACGAAATACTATCTCTACCACATGAGCCCCCATCAGCAATAAGTTTTACGGTATATGTTCCAAATGCAGTATAGGTATGTGATGGGTTAGTTGCAGTAGATGTACCACCATCACCAAAATCCCAAGTAAAGGTACTTGCGTTTACACTTGTATTGGTAAAGTTTACTGTAAATGGTACAGAACAGCCAATAGGAGCGCTATTTGTAAATTGAGCATCCACACCAGCAACAAAGGCATTACCCACATTCACCGCATACCAAGCATTGGTACAAGCGATAACTTGTGGTGTACAAGCACCATATAAATCAATAGCTGATTGAATTGCATAAAAACGAGCATCAGCATAATCTGCAGTATTGGTTAAATAAATCACATTATTTCTCCAAGCGATATCACTAGCTACTGTTCTACCTTGAGCGGTTATGCTATATACATCACCCACATCATTGGTACCACTACCTCCATTAATTAATAAATAATACCAATAGTTTTGAACTCCACTGTTGGTATGAACCCCTCCATTATCAGCTGTACCAGTATACCAATTCGTACCTAAATAGGTATCTGGTTGTCCGTATAAATTAGGATTTGACATCGAACGAAATGCTGCTCCAATATCTTCACCAATTGTCCAATCAGCTCCTGGTATATCTGCAAAATATTCAACCGCAGCACCAAATATGTCGCTGAATGATTCATTTAAAGCACCTGATTCATATGAATAATCTAGATTAGAAGTATATTGAGTTAAGCCATGTGTTACCTCATGACCTGTAATATCTAAAGAAACTAATGGATCATAGGTAGCATCGCCATCACCAAAAGTCATACGTGTACCATCCCAGAATGCGTTTACATAGTTCACATTATAATGCACATATAGATTTAATAATAAACCAGCTCCATCAACGCTACTTCTACTATGAGTCATATAATAATCGTAAGTTTTTTCAGCAGCCCAATGTGCATCTGGTGCATATTGATCTAATTGAGGATTTACGTTATTCCAATTATTATCAGCATCTGTAAAATCAACAGCGCTACCGTATGTAGTACCACGTAGCATATTATAAGTTCTGATTCCATTTCCTCTTCCAGCTTCTCTTAGTCGGTATGTTGAACCCGTATTATCTGTGGTAATTGTTCTTACCCCTCTATAAACCGTTGTAGCAGTACCCGTAGCATCTACATGACAAATTTTATCTGTGAATTTAACTACTTGTCCTGAAGTAGCATCAATATATACATCTTGTCTACTCATCGGCTGTTGTGCATAGATATCAAATTTCCAACATAAACGAAAAGTAGTTGAAGTACTTGGATTTCCTACTTGAACAATAACTAATTCCCCTGTAGGGAAAAATGTAGCGCTAGGATTATTCTGTTCTCTTTTTATAAAATCTTCTTCAATAGGTAATTGCCATTTATAAACCGTTGCACCAACTCTATTCAAAGCTATAGTTAAAGCGCTGTTTTCTGATAAAACTGGCGAGCTTGGCACATCCACTTCATTGTATAAATAACCATTATAACTTTTTACTACTCCGTCTTTAATATGCAATACAAAATTGCCACTAAATACAGGTATATTATTCACCATCAATTGAAAGCGTTTATGAGAAAAACCTAATTGATCTTTTTCTTCTCTGATAAACTTAAAGGTATAGTTACTAGGCAAATGAAAGATTTTCGAAATATGCATGAAAAACGTTTCTTCTGAAAAGCCTCTTTCTTCGCGAAACTTAATATAAGTTGGAATAATATTGCTTTGTTTTATCCAGATATGTTCAGCTCCGGATACAATTGCATCTGCTTGTGCACCAAAATATTCATTGGAGTTATTGTTGTTTGATGCATTAGAAAAAGACACAAAAATGCATAACGAAATAAATATGAGTACTAATTTTCTCATTATATGAAGGAAATTTTATTGTTTTATAAAAAAGGATACCAAAATTAAGGATAAATAGCTGAAAAAACTAGGTGTTATGAAATATATTTAGCTAATTTGCGTTTGCAAATAAAGTTTTTAGCATATGCGTATTAGATTGTTTATCCTATTTAGTGTTTTAGCTTCAT
>CANHVE010000014.1 GCA_947464015.1 Saprospirales bacterium
CTTCAATAGGAATACATATCACTTTAACAAAATTCCAAGCTGCTTTTACGATTACTTCTACTTCAAATTCGTAACGCCAGGTAAATAAAAATAATTTAGCAATAGATTTTAATGGATATAATCTATAACCACTTTGTGTATCGGGCACTTCTATTCCAGTTTCTAATTTAAACCAGAAGTTAGAAAACTTATTACCAAAACTACTAGTACTTGGCACATTCGCTTGTGTCATATTACGAGAGCCTATAATGATAGTATTGGTTTCGGTTTCTAATGCATCTAAAAAATGCACCAAATCTTTTGCAAAATGTTGTCCATCACTATCGATTGTTATCGCATATTCATATCCTTTTTGAAAGGCTTGTTTAAAAGCATAACGCAAGGCTGTTCCTTTCCCTTTATTGACATCAAAATGAAAAACAGCAATATTAGTATACTTGGCTAATAAGGTTTTTGTTTGATCGGTTGAACCATCATTTACAACAATTATTTGACTTGTATATGATAATAAATCATTTAATACCTGTTCTATAGTTCCAGCATTATTGTATGTTGGTAGAATTACACAAACTTTTTTCTCTAAAAATCTATTTTCTAAACTATTGCTCATAAGATATTATAAGCACTTTTCATTTTAAAGTATGTGGCAGTATCATCACTGATTTGCGCCTCACATTTAATATGCGAATCTTCTATTTGAAGAACCACTTGTAAGCTAAAATCAGATTGATTAGTGGGGTCGATTACTTTTAAAAATTTAATTAAGGATAACTTTTCGAGTCTAATATTTTTTTCAATCAAGGACTCTATAACTTCTTTCAATATTTGTACTATTGTAACACCGGGCACCACAGGATTGTTAGGGAAATGTCCATTAAAAATTGGATGTAACTTATTAAAATGCAATCTTAAAAAGAACGATCCAGCTTCTTTTTGCTCAATTACTGAAAAACTATAGAAATTAGATTTTAAAAGCATTCGTAAAAATAATAAGAAATTGCTAAAATAATGAATAATCCCCTCGAGTTTTTAAGCATACTTTTCAGTATCTATCACTCTAACCCCAGCAGCATTGCCGTCAAAAGCATTACTTGAGAGGTTTACGAATAATTTTACCTGTATTATCGAAGAATAAATAATCTATTTTGGATTTATCAAAACCAGCTAGTTGTATTCTATTAAATGAGGCAATACCTTGAGCATTAGTTTGTGCATAGATTAATCGACCTGCCGCACCAGGCAACGCTTGATATAAATAAACGATAACACTATCGTTATCTAATGGCTTATAATCACATAGAAATTTTACTAATACAGAATCCGTTACCCCATGAATATGATCCAGGTTTTTATAGGTTGCTGGTTGAGGTTCTTTACAAGCTACCCAATGTTCTTTAGTGGGGGTTATAATTTCTAGTAAATTATGATCTTTATTTTTAGGTTCTAGTACATAATGGGAATGATCACAAGCAACTATAAATAAACTAATACAAATAGTAAAAAAGATTGTAAAGTGGATAGATTTCATTGGATAATTTAACTAAATATTTAAGTGCAAAAATAGTGATTTACTTCAATTTATTGGACCATTTTTCTTTTGCCCATTTAGTAGCTTCCTCCTGGTTAAAAAACGTCCATGCAAGAATTCTACTGATTTTATTTCCTTGATTCATGGTGATAGTTTTTACTTGAGTTGCTTCTAATTTTTGGAGTAACTCATAAGGTCTTTTTAAATGATTTTCTTTAGCTACTAAAGTAGAAAACCAAAAAATTTGCTTCTCCCATTTTTTACTTTGTAAGATCATTCGTTCAATAAAACGAGCTTCTCCTCCTTCGCACCACAATTCATTTTTTTGACCACCAAAATTCATAACCGTTTCTGTGCTTGATTCTTTTTTTAATTGCTCTACTTTACGTTTCGATAAGCCATGAGCTTCTTCAAGTGATGTATAAAAAGGAGGATTACAAATACTTAAATCGAAATATTCATTTTTATGAACGATGGTTTCATAATAATCTTTTGCATTCGTTTGTTTACGAATTTCGATTCTATCTTTTAAATTTTTATTGCTACTAATAATACTTTTAGCTGAATTGATTGCAATATTATCAATTTCAGATCCTACAAATGACCAGTTATATTCGCGATGACCAATGATAGGATAAATGACATTGGCACCAGTTCCTAAATCCAATACTTTTATTTGATTTCCAAGTGGAATAGTTCCATTATTTGATTCTGCTAAAATATCTGCCACATAATGAATATAATCTGAACGACCAGGTATTGGAGGGCATAAATAATTAGTAGGAATATCCCAGTGAGTAATTCCATATGTATGTTTTAAAAGCGCTTTATTTAAGGTCTTAACGGCTTTAGGATTGAAATAATCGATCGTTTCTTGTTGTTTCTCGTTTAACTTAACAAATGCAGCTAATTCAGGACAAGATTTAATCAATGCTTTATAATCATATGCTTCTTTGAATTTGTTCCTAGGATGTAATTCAACTTTTAAATTAGATTTTTTGCTTTTGGCCATTCTTACTATTCAATTTTTACAAAGGTATCTCTATAATTGAATGTAGGTTTATAAATATAGCTAAATATCGCATTAAAATAAAAAAGGTCTCGTGAAGCACGAGACCTTTAAATGAGTTTAGTTAAGAAAGCTTATTGTTTAATTATTTTTCTAGTAAATTGATTCCCTGATTTATCAGCTATTTGCAAGAAATATTGTCCTGCTGAAAGGCCATTTAAATCGATAGTTTGAATGGTACAAGCATTATCTTTTGACTTTACTAAAAGAATTTTACCATTTACATCACTCAATGTAAACTGATTGAAATTTGTATTTTTCACATCAATAAATAAAGTATTTCCTGCAGGAGTAGGATAAATCGATACCTCTTTACCAATATCATTAGAAGAAATACCCGAAATCACAATCGTAGCATCAAAAGAATTCGTACAACCATTCGAATCTGTTATGAGTACTGTATATACACCAAAGCTTAAGTTGGCAATATCGGCAGTAGTTTCACCAGTAGGCGACCATAAATAAGTATATGGTGCTATACCACCACCCGCAACTACAGATGCAGTACCTGTTGATGCAGTTGAGCTACTAGTAGGAGTAACTGAAATAGTACCTGTAATAGCAGGAGGTGAAGTAATAATCACTGAATCTACACCTGTTCTACCAGTCCCATCCGTAATAGTAATCGTATAAACACCTGCTGTTAACCCGGTATGTAATGCTCCTGTAAAGCCATCGCTCCAATCGAATGTATAAGGATTGGTACCATTTAAACCACGTAATCTTACTGCACCTGAGGTATCGCCATAACAAGTAGCATCGATATGGAAAATCTCTCCAATTTGAAGTGGTAAAGCAACATTAATAGTATCACAACCTGTAGCTGTACATCCATTGGTGTCAGTAACAGTAACACAGTAAACTCCTGCAGTTAAGCCAGTATTGGTTGCTGAAGTAGTTGCACCACCTGATCCCCATAAATACGAGAAGCCTGGTGTTCCACCAAACAAGACACGCACTTGAGAAGAACCATCAGCTGCGCCAATAGCTGACTCATCAATGGTAGTAAATCTAATAGTCATGGCTCTAGCAGGGAGGATAGTAACTGAACGAGTGATCGTACAACCATGATTATCTGTAATAGTAACGGTATAAGTTGTATCACTTAAATTTGTAGCTATGCTATCAGTAGCACCAGTACTCCACAAATACGAATAAGGAGCAGTACCTAAAGTAACATGAGCAGTAGCTGTTCCATTTGAATCACCCACACATAAAGGAGAAGTTCTAGTGATAGTTGCATTCATAGCTGTTGCAGCATTCGTAACCGTTATCGTTTGTCTTACTGTATCACCTGTTGAATCAGTAACTGTAACGATGTAATTACCTGGAGTTAATCCAGTTAATGAATCATAAGTGGAACCTATACTATCATGCCATAAATAGGTATAAGGAGAAGTACCTCCTGAAGGATAAAGATGAATACTACCATCTGCACCACCTGGACATAGAGGACTAGTAATAACTGGATTTAAATCAAATGCGGGTGGAATGATTGCAACAGTATCCATTAAAGTAATTGAGTCAATATCTAAGAAATAAGATGAATTACCTACCACATTAAATTTCAAACGGATATTATCTCCTGCAAATGCTCCAACTAAACTACTATAACTTAAATAATTGTTACCTGGATTTTGATTTGTAGAATCGATATGTAAAATAGTGGTATTTATTCCTGTTGAAGTATTTACTGCAATCACATCCATATATTCGCCTGTACGTAGACGATGTTGACGAGGATAAGGTCCAAAAGCATTACAACTTCTTGTATAGAACGATAACCTAGAAGCTCCAGTAATAGGACCAATACTTGGGCTCACTAATGAGTCGTTCGTATAAGTAGTCGTTAACCGTAAAGTAGCACATTGTGTACTTACATAAGCGTGCGTATTGTTATACAGCTTAAATGAATCGGTTTGATAACCCGCACTTAATAATCCCGCTGAGGATAAAAGAGGAGTATACGTTTCGAATCCATCTGTAAATGGATAAACCTGAGCTTTAGTGGTGAAACTAAAAAATGTGATACAGGTAATTAAAAGGATAATCTGTTTCATTCGTATTTTGGTTTGTTAATAAATTGAATTTCAAAAATATAACTAAATTCTTAGAATACATATTAGACGACATTTAATATATTTTCCTTCGTAAAGAGTAAGAATTTAATATTTAAGTTGCATATGGTAAATATTGGTATTAAAAAAATAGTTATATCGTAAACATTGCTAAGTATAGAAATTCTTATTTTTTTATGCAATAATCTATGATTCAGAAGTACTTTTGTGAACTAAACATCTATTAATTAGGTTTAAAAAGCTTATGAAACTACTTTTATCTTATATTAAAAAATATCGACTATTCATATTTCTCACGTTCATTTTTGCTGCAATAAGTCAGATATTTTCCTTACTCGACCCTACTTTTTTAGGAAAATTAGTGATAGATGATTTAGGAAAACATCCACGTACTTTTAGTAATGGACTTCCTAGAAATAGTGAACAATTTCTGTGGGACTTAGCAAAAGCAATAGGTATATTATTAGGTGTAGCTATGGTTAGCCGTATTGCTAAAGCTTTCCAAGATTATACACAAAATGTGATTGTACAACGATTAGGAGCTGACATGTATTCAGATGGCTTAAAACACTCACTACAACAATCGTTTCAGGAGTTTGAAGACAAACAAAGTGGACAAACTTTAAATATCATTCAGAAAGTACGACAAGATTGCGAAAAATTCATTAGCTATTTTTTTAATGTATTTTTTATGGTTATCATTGGGATGTTATTTGTTGGGATTATGGCTTATAAAGTCTACCCTCCTATTATACCTATTTACATAGCTACTAGTATTATATTAGGAGTAGCTACATTCTTTTTATCGAAAAAGATAAAACAAGTACAAAGTAAAATTGTAAAAGAGACCAATCTATTGGCGGGAACTACCACTGAAAGCTTACGCAATATTGAATTGATTAAGAGTTTAGGATTAACCAATCAAGAAAGTAAGCGATTAAGTGTAGCTCTATTCAAAATATTAAGACTTGAATTAGAGAAAGTAAAAAGTATTAGAAGTATAAATTTTCTTCAAGGCACTTTTGTTAATTTTCTACGACAAAGTATCTTATTTACATTGCTCTATTTATTATTTAAAGAGCATATGACGATGGGGCAAATAATTACTTTTCAATTCTACTCCTTTTTTATCTTTAATCCATTACAAGAGATGGGTAATGTGATTATGAGTTATAGAGAAGCCGAAGCATCATTAAATAATTTCAATAAAATATTACAAGCACCTTTAGAACCTAAACCGCAAAACCCTGTACATATTGATAAAATAGATCAATTAGAATTTCAACAAGTAGGATTCAAACATCGTACAGCAACTAATAAAGCAGTAGAAGATATTAGCTTTAAAGTAAATAAGGGTGAAACAGTAGCATTTGTAGGTCCTTCAGGAGCAGGCAAAACCACATTAGTAAAACTATTAGTAGGCTTATATAAAACGCAAGAAGGTAAAATACTCTATAATAATGTAGATGCAAATGATATAGATATTGAAGAATTACGTAAACAAATCGGATTCGTAACACAGGACACCCAACTATTTTCGGGTAGTATTAAAGAGAATTTATTATTTGTAAACCCACGTGCAACTGACGAAGAAATTATTGATGTATTAAATCGGGCCAGTTGTAAAAATTTATTAGCTCGAAGTGATAATGGTATCGACACTATAATTGGAGAAGGTGGAATGAAAGTGAGTGGAGGTGAAAAACAACGTTTATCTATAGCTCGAGCACTTTTGCGAAATCCACATTTATTTGTATTTGATGAAGCTACTTCAGCATTAGATTCCATTACAGAACAAGAGATAAGCACTACTATTAGAGCTGTATCGGCTAATAAAAATCAAATCACTGTAATGATTGCACATAGACTTTCAACCATTTTACATGCTGATAAAATATTTGTTCTAGAAAAAGGCCGCATTATTGAAACAGGTAAACATGAAGAGTTGATTGCAGAAAAAGGATTATACTATGCCATGTGGCGTCAACAAATTGGTGAAAGAAAAGAGAATGCTGTGCTTAGTGCTTAATGTTTTTATTATACTTTCTGATATATACTCTTAATTTCTTTTTCAAATCTTTATCGCTGCATACATCTAGAAGTTTGTAGGTTTTGAACTTATCTTTAAATAGGCTCATATCTTCGTGATACACTATACCTGAACCTGCACCCAAATCAAAAACATTGTGATAACCATAACTTGTGATAACATTGGGATTGACATTTCTTTTCAATAAATAATCGAGTACCATTTTATTATTAAAATATACGGCAACTAGAAGCGGCTTGTTTAATCGAGCATAAGCAACATTTATATTACTATTGATATTAAATATCTTTTTTTGTTCGTATTGATGAAGCACCATCGTATCTTCGGTATATAGTGCTAATGGGATAAGTCTATCACTAAATACATAGCTTAAATTATTGAAAAGCGTATCTAAAATGGATGTTTCAATAGGCTGTTCATGAATCATGGTCAAGTATAATTTCCCATATTCACCATAGCATTGTGCATTCAACATTTCTTTTACAAGCGATGTTTGATAAACGGGAATTACCCTTGGTAAAAATACGCTTGAATCGACTTTTACTACATTATTTGAAGTGCTTTTAGAAGATCTACTTCCAAATAAGCCACTAAGAGCTCTTCCTATTGCTATAAAAGGCGCAGCAATAAGTGACCCAATAGCTTGACCAATATTATGACTGCCTGAAGAATAGCTGTAACTTGGCGAACTAGGCGAAGAAGAATAGCTAGTTTTAGAAGTAGAGGAATAATTTTTCAACGAATCTTTTGGAAATGCAAAAACATAATTAGGATTCAGGTGATACTTTTGAATTGCTTCTATGGCCTCTACAGAATTAAATTTAGAAATTTTAATGGCGGTATTGATATAGTTTGTATCTGCTATATTATATTGAGCTAAGCAGCATTGACAAAGACCTACAAATATAAATACATAAAACGTTTTCATTTATTTCGGATGATTCACAATTCTATTCCACATAATTTGTTTCACATCCTCTTTCAATTTTTTTACATCCTCTTTAGTATATTGAGTAGTATCTATTTTATCGAAATAAACATGTACTAAACCAGGTTGCAATTGTAATGGATGATTGGGATGATAAATTTGTTGAGCCCCAACAAGGGTTTGAGCTATAATAGGCACTTGTGTTTCTAAAGCTAAGCGAAATGCTCCATCGTAGAATTCTTTTAAGGGTTGATCTGTTCTATTACGTGTACCTTCTGGATAAATAAAAATTGGATGTTGATCTTCTTTTATAGTTTTCACCATATATGAATAACTTTTCTTTCTACTTTCTTCACTATTTCTATCCACTAAAATACCTAAAGCTTTAATCATCAAACCGAATACTGGAAATTTAGTCATGCTTTTTTTCGACAAGAAAAAGCCTCCTTGTTTACTAGCTGCTGCATTTATAATAATATCACTCATACTTTGGTGATTGCTTATAAGTACACATGGTCCTGAATCAGGCATGGCTTCTCTATTATGATGCTTCCTAAAAATCAAGGTCATGGCAAGCAAATAAGGCGCAATCACATGATAATTACATTGCACTAAAGTATATTTTACTTTTTTACCAAAAATTAAAATGAGCAATAAATAAATAGGAGTAATTAAAGAAATAATCGACATAAAAACGATTATCCCCCATATCACCCATAAAAATTTAAATGGCATTAATATATATTTCATAGTATTTAATTTATTTAAGCAAACGTTTATACATACCAATGGTATTTTCTATGCCATAATATAGGGCATCCTTTACCAGTGCATGTCCGATACTAACTTCTAAAAGGTTATTAATATGGTCTTTAAAATATTTTAAGTTATCTAAATTCAAATCATGTCCAGCATTGATTCCTAACCCAATTTCATTGCAATAATTGGCTGCATTAGCATACGTATGAATTGCATATTCTTTATTTTGAGAATAGTCATGTGCATAAGGACCTGTATAAAACTCAATTCTATCAGAACCTGTTAATAGGGCTTTATCGAGCAGTTCTTTATCCGGATTGATAAATAATGAAACCCGAATTTGATGTTCATGCAAACGATGAATAATTTCTGAAAGAAAAGTTTGGTGTTTTATGGTATCCCAACCATTATCGGAAGTGAGCGCACCGGGTGCATCTGGAACCAGTGTACATTGATGAGGTTTCACTTCACAAACCATTTTCAAAAAGCGTTCGTCAGGATAACCTTCTATATTCAATTCAGTTTGTACATTTTCTTTCAATTCATACACATCACTGTATTTGATATGTCGTTCGTCAGGTCTTGGATGTACTGTTATTCCATCAGCACCATAGGATTCACAATCTTTGGCAAACTGAATTAGGTTTGGTACATTATTGCCTCTACTATTACGTAAAAGAGCAATTTTATTAATATTTACAGATAATTTACAATTCATAAAAACTTATTTAAGTTCGTTTGTGGGCTTATTTGATATGAATAAACTTGCAATAAAAGAAAGCACTACATATACTACAAAATAATGAGCGGCCCATAATTTAGAAAAAAAGTACTGATTCTTTATCCATGCAAAAAAAATGATCGTAAGTAAAATCTTAATAAAAAAGGCAGTTGCAACTACAAAAATAAAAAGGGCATCTTTTTGAAAACGCAATGAAAACCTACTAATAAAATAAAATAAAAAAGTAATTGTACATAAGGCTACTGAAGAAAACAAATAAAATTTAAAATGTATCGATTCTATTAAATAACCTATCAGTAAGGCTATAATCAAGATACTTAGAACTGCTACTAGATACTTTTTATTTATCATTTATAACGCTTTTTATAGCATTGTATAAAGCAATACCTACAAAAATTAAAGTGATGCTTGCTGTAAATAAATGTCTTTCACTTTTATATTTTCCATCTAAATAATATCCAATAAAAGCCCCAATTCCAATAGTAGCAATCATTTGAAAAGCTAAAGAGGTATATTTTAAATACTTATTACTTGAATCCAATAGTTAGTCTTTATTCTGGTGATTTTGCTGTAGCAGTATTGCTACTGATAGCACCCATTGTACATTTTCCGTTGATTTTAGCACCTTCTTCAACCACTAATTTAGCAGCCACAATATCTCCATCTATCACAGCCGTTTTTCTAAGAAATACTAATTCACTTATTTGAAGATTTCCTTTTATTCGACCTTCAATAGAAGCATTTTTACATATAATATTACCTTCAATCAATCCACTTTCACCGACAGCCAATTTAGAATTTACTTGAACATTCCCTATTACTTTACCATCAATTCGTATATCCCCTTCCGTTTTAATATTACCTTCTATAATAGTTCCCAAACCAAGCATATTCATGGTTTTAAGTAATTGTTCCGTATTATTATTTTTATTTCCTAAGTTTAACATATAAAGTGCTTTTTATAAGTTTAAAATTTTATATAATCAACTGGATTAACTGCTAATCCATTATTCCATAATTCAAAATGTAAATGTGGACCACTAGTTTGTTCACCACTATTTCCAATAATAGAAATAACGTCACCTGCTTTTACCATGCTGCCCACTTTCTTTAGTATTTTAGCATTATGTTTATAGGTGGAAACTATATTATTGCTATGTTGAACCGTTATTTCATAGCCTCCATCTAAAGTCCAATTGCTGGATATAACTGTGCCATCAAGGCAAGCTTTAACGGGTTCATCGGCTGGTGAAGCCACATCAATTCCATAATGACCAATTTTAGCATCATATTTAGAGGTAACATATCCTTTTACTGGAGGGAAAAAATTCAATTCATATAATGGAATATTACTATTAGCCGATTTATTAGATTTATAACTATTCTTTAAACCTTTTTGCTCGCCTTCTACTTGTGTTCTAAGCGCTTTTTCTTCGTCACTCATACTATATAAATTTATAGCATCCGACTTTATGGATAATTTTACTGCCTTTTTACTATATGTACTATCAAAATTACCTTTTAAAACATTATTCAGATTCATCAACTTCATATTATTCGTTTGCATGGCTACTTCCATGGAATCGGTTTCATATTGTAGTTTTAAAATCTTACTTCTATATCCAAAATCGCCTTGATAGCCGGGTATATAGTATTTTAATGGAGTATAAATAATGAGAATAGAAGTAATAAATATCAAGCTTACAAATAATGTACTACCTAGAATGACAATATTTCTCTTGGTCAATTTTAAAGAAGCAACTTCCTTGAAAGAATCATCGCGAAGTACCACAAATCGGTACTTAATTCTCTTTACTTTATTACTATTAAATAAATCAAAACCTGACTTTATATCCATTTCTATACTCAAAAAGGTATGCTAAGGTAGTAAATATAAACAAAGAAACAATCAAATACCTCTAAAAAGAAGAAATACAAGAATTTATAATTCATATTTAATGAATATTGATAAAACAATAAAAAAAGTAAAACTTCGTTTTTTGATGCGTAAGTTTAGCCACAAAATATGTAAATTTGTTGTTTGGGTTTCTTTTGTAAGTGAAATATTAAAATTTCTTCTAGAATAGACCCGATAATTTTTGATTGATTTTTATGAGATACAAAATAAATATTGCTTTTTTATTAGTACTAATTTTGATTATTAGTGTTTCTTGTCATAGGACTAATAAAAATGTATTGAGTGAAGCCTATCATGATCTAACTGCCCATTATAATTCAGAGTGGAATGCGAATGATAAATTAAGAACTGTTTTAAATAACGTAAAAAAGAATCCTGGCGATAATTACGATTCTATATTAAATATCAAAGCTTTTGAAAACCTTACAACCACAAGCACTTATAGTGGTGATTATGATTTAATCATAAAGAAATCAACTTTTTCTATCCAACAACATGAAAGTAGTAAATGGACAGATAATAACTTTTATTTAATGGGGATGGCTCATTATATGAAGGGTGATTATGCAAAAGCCATCGACCATTTCCAATACATCACATCTGAATTGAAAGAAGGCTATAAAGAAGAATTCATCGATAAATCAAAGCTAAAGAAGAAAAAAGCAAAAATTCGAAAGAAAGTTTCTAAGAAAAAAGCAAAAATTAAAAAACAGAAAAAGAAAGGAAAAAAAGTTGATGAAGACGCTTTACGTCCGCATGAAAAGAGTTTAAGCCCACATCCTTCCAGAAATCCTGCACTTATAATGTTAGTTTTAGCCTATACTAAAAACCTAGAATTTAGTAAAGCGAACTCTGTGATTTCCTATATTGAAGCAGATCCAAAATTTCCTGACAATTATTTAGCTGATTTCAATTTTGCAAAAGCTACTTTTTTTATTGAACAAGGAAAATACGAATATGCAATTGCGCCTCTTAAAACAGGCTTAAGCCTAATGCAAAAAAATAAAAATAAAGATAGACCCACTTTTATTTTAGCTCAGCTTTATCAATCAATTGATCAAAATGAGGAAGCCATAAAGCAATATGAGAACACATTAAAGTTGCATCCAAATTACAATATGGAGTTTAATGCGAAATTAAATATAGCAATCATCAGTGCAAACGGTAATGGCAATAGTAAAAAAGCAAAGGACATTTTAAGTAGAATGAGTCGTGATGGTAAGAATGTAGATATGCTCGATCAGATTTACTATCACTTGGGTAAAATAGCTTACAAAGAGAATAACAAAGAAGAAGCCGTTATTGATTATAAAAAATCATTAGCTAAAAATAAAACGAATCAAAATCAAAAAGCATTAACTTATGTGGCTTTAGCCGATTTATATTATGAAGATGAAGAATATAAATTTGCCAAAATATATTATGATAGTTCATTAACAGTTTTGAGTAAAAATGCAACCAATTATGCACAGGTAAAAGATAGAGATGATAAACTTACACGTTTAGTAAAACAATTAGATATTATTGATGAGCAAGATAGTTTACAAGCTCTAGCTGATATGCCAGATGCAGATCGTAAGAAAAAGTTGAAAGAGATTATCAATAGTTTAATTAAAGAGAAAAGTGAAAAAACCAAATTAGAAGGAACCAATACTGTCAATAAAACAGACGTGACAGATAATGGCAATACTTCTTTCTACTTTTATAATACTACCGCTCGTAATAAAGGGTATACCAATTTCAAAAAAATATGGGGCGACATCAAATTGGCTGATAATTGGCGTAGGCAAGACAAATCAAGCAATGGAGGTATCAGTGATTTAGGTGAAGATAGCACCAATAATAGTGCGAGTAATTCCTCAGAGTATAGAGATGAATTAAAAAAATTACAAGATTTAATTCCATTAACAAAGGAACAAAGAAAATTAAGCGATGACAAAAAAATTGATGCTTATTTTCTATTAGCCAATATCTATAAAGATGATTTTAATCAAAGTCAAAAAGCAATTGAAACTTTTGAAATTTTATTAAATAAATTTCCAGAGAATAAATATGAAGCTGAGTGTTATTATAATTTGTATTTATTATATGCTAAAACAAACAGCACCAAAGCAAATCAATATAAGGAATTGGTATTAACTAAATTCCCTAACAGCTTATTAGCACAAGCTATAAAAGATCCTGATTTTTTGAAAAAACAAAAATCAAAAGATCAGTTGATGGATGAAGAGTATACTACTGCTTATACATTATATACCAATGCTAATTATCCATTGGCTTATACCAAAAGCAAAGAAGGAGTTACTAAATATAAAGGAGAAAAAATGGAAGCAAAATTTGCTTATGTTGCTGCTTTATGTATAGGTAAACAAAAGAAATTTGAAGAATTTAGAATGGCTTTGGATAATATTATAAAAGTGTATAGTACAGATCCTGTAAAAGATGAAGCTCAAAAAATGTTGTTATATATGAGCAATTTGGATGAGTATATCAAACAAGATTCTATATTAACGTATAATAATTCACTTAACAAACCGAAAGAACCTGTCATTAAAACAGATTCAAGAGATATTGTGAGTGTGATTGATACCACAAAAAACAGCATTAAAAATGATACTAGGATTTCAACCACTAAAATTGACAGTACTAAAAACACTAAAATAGATAGTACTAAAACTAAAACAGATAGTGTCATCGTAAAAGCACCTGTAGATGAAATGCCAGCTGGAATGGACTTATCTAAATTCATCAAAGAACCAACCGGAATTCATCGATTGATTATCTATCCTTCTAATGCTGAATTAGCTAGTGTTGAATTAATAAATAAAATAAAAACTTTTAATACTACTAAAGCTCCATATAAGAAATTGATAGTTGGAAATCTGTTATTAAATGCGTCTACCAAACTTATTACACTGAAAGATTTTACAAACGAAGCTGAAGCAATGGCCTATTATAATGATTTGCTTAAGAGCGATGTATTTAAAGGATTGAATATAGCAGAATATAAAATCTATGTAAGTACGGCTAAAAACCAATCGGTTGCTGTTGGAAACGGACTTCTAGAAAATCTATATTGGTTCTTTAAAAAGAATTATTTGAAGTAATTAATTTTAATAACACCTCTTTATTTAACTCATGTTTACCTTCAAATGGAATCATTTCAATCTGATTCAATACTGGTTTTAATAATTCAGTAATCTTACTTAATTGAGTTTCTGAAATAAATAAATCGTTATTCCCATAGATAAAAAATGCCTTATGTATTCTTTTAAATAAATGTACATAATCAATATCAGCAGGTGGTTCACCAGCCCAATACACACATTTATCTAATTTCAAGTTATTATTAGATAACCATCTACTCATGGTAGCCACTCCTTGTGAGAATCCTAAAACATTTATTTTTTTAGTATTCAATTGATATGTATCTATCAATTGATTGAGGTATTTGATATAGTCATCTATTTCATCTTGTCGATCTTCTTTGGTCATCCAACTCGCCACTACAGGCCCTTCGAATCCTTTCCAATAAAAGCGAGATAAGCCTTCTGGTGCAATAAAAAATAGATGGTCGCTTACTATGTCTTCAAATGCAGTTATCATTTGTGAAGCTAACATGCCATAACCATGTAGCAATATCCATACTTCTGGCGCATCGGGGTTTCCATGTGTGAAAACTCTGGCTGTTTTTTCTACAGATAACTTATGTAGTTCCATTGATTTTTTTCTTACTATAATAAAACATATAATATGCACGTATGAATAAAACCAATATAAATGGGAATAGTGCCCAATTAAATTTTTGTGGAAAAATCCAATGCCAACTGAGTAATAGCATCAATAAAATAGAAGCATAAATGAGTGCCGCTTGTTTAATGAATGGATATTTTTTAAGTACTATAAATGCAATAGTAATAATCAATAATGGATTGGCAAAAAACAATCCTAAATTAATGTGCGCTACCATATGTCGTGTGCTAGTCCACATAAAAATAAATAAGAAGCCTATTAGAACAAGAATAATATATAATACTATATCAATAGCACGAAACCATTTATTCTTTTTGTATTCGTAGTAAGTAATGAATGCTAGTATGAAAGCAAAAATGCTAAAAATAAATATCGGAGATATATAAAAAGGAGTTGCATGTTGTACGATAGGAATATCGAGTAAAGTATAGGTATGAGCTACTAAGCGCTCTTCAGTACCACCTCGATTGATACTAGCGAAAAAATAGGCCGTCATCAAATTATCTGGTAAAAACAAATGATCTTTATTACTGGCTTTTTTATCACATGGAATACCTAACATCAAGTCCATTCCGAAAGTCAACCATTTCATATATCCCGCTTTGGATGCAATCAACTGTCTATAAGAACTTTCATGTGTAATGAATGTATAATCGTATTTGATTTTATGATCTGTTGCCGAATCAATAGCATCTAATATTCTAGTAGAACAATTATCAAATAAAAAATCATATCGATACGTACGATTTTCAGGTTTATAATTATTGCTTAAGAAAACAAATAATTTTTGTTTTTCTTGAATATTTAAATTTAATACTTGTTGTGTAATACCCCTTTGCTCATAGATATAATCATTCACAAAACCATTGATATTATCGATAGATAAATAGTAATTCAAATCGCCTTTAACAAATTTGTAAATGAAATTATCTTCAAATGCGAAAGTGCCGTAATTATATACTTTATTGATATGATTCACTGAATCCATAATCCAAATAGCGCTATGTCCAAAGGTTGAATAGACTTCATTTCCTGGATTACAAGTTAGAATACTCACTTGTGTAGAACTATCTAATAAAATTATTGGGTTGTTATTATTTGCTTTAGTAGTAATAAAAACACTAAGCAAAATGGATAGTAACAGTAGAATTTTTCTCATTAATTAAAAATGGGATTTTCAGGATAAGTTGCTAATATTTTATAAGCACCACCCATTTCTTTCAATATATCGCTCCATATACTTTCTACTTCATATTCAAAAATAGATAAGCGAGTTTGATTATTAATTACCCAAGTATGTTCTTTTATCTCTTCCATCAATTGGACATATTGCCAACCTGAATATCCGATAAAAAATCGAATCTGATTTTCTTCATAACCATTGGAATACAATATCGATTTTACATCATTAAATTCTCCCCCCCAATACAATCCATTACCTATATGAATACTATTCTTAATCTTAGTACCATACGTATGTATATAATGCAATGTATCTTCTTCACAAGGTCCACCACTATAAATTTTAATATCTTCTAATTCAATTTCATCAATCAAATCACTTAAAAACAATTGAGTCACTTTATTAAATACAAATCCTAAAGTACCTTCATTTGGACTATGTTCGCAAACAACAATTACCGCTTTTTTAAAATTTTCATCTTGCATAAAAGGTTCACCTAATAGAATAGAACCCGTATGAATTTCTTTATTCGATTCAAACGAAGCATCCCAGATTTTTAAATCATCTTTATTATTACTCATGCAATTATTTTCAGATTTATACATTCAAAGATATATTATTTTAGAAAAGATCAAATAGGCAATATAAATATTAACATTTTATCTTTTAATGATGAAAAATAATGATAATGAGCAGTTTGTAATTTTTGATTTTATTTGTTACTTTGTAGTTCATTTAAAATGTAAAAACATGCTTAACAAAATTTACTCTATTGTATTTTTATTATTTTCATTTTTCATTACACAGGCAACCATAGTTACTGTAACTGCTTCAGGACTAACTTTTAGCCCCAGCACTATTAATATCTATACGGGCGATACGATTAATTTTAGTATTGGTGGCTCACATGATGTAGTGCAAATAACCACCTCTACAGGTTGTACAGCAACTAGTGGTGGATTTACACTTCCATTTGGAGGCGGTTTATTACTTCCTTCTACAGCCATTGGTTCGGTAGGAACTTATTTTATTAAATGTACTCCTCATTGCACTTCTGGTATGCGTGCTACAATAAATGTTACAGCTCCTCCAGTACCAGGACCAGGACTTTCTATATTTTCAAGTTTAGGGATTCCTGTATGTGAAAATTTTGGAGGCTTTACAGCTTCTGGTTTTGCTCCAAGTCCAGTGGCAGGTCAATTAAATTCAAATTCATGGTCAATGACCGATTGGAGTACAGGAACACTTTATTTTGGGGGTACTCAAACCACTGCAAGTACCGATTATACAAGAGGGGTGACCACATATGGAACACCAGTTACTGGTGGGGTTTATAGTAATACCGCAAATAATAATTTATTAATTCAGCCTACTTCTTCTGATATGGATAATGGCACCATCACGTATAGAATAAAAAATCAAACGGGCTCTACATTAAATAGTTTCAACGTATCGTATGATGTATATATGTACAATGATCAAACTAGAAATACTGAAATCACTTTGGCATATGCAACTGATACTAACTCTGTATGGCAAGTACCAAGTACAAAAGTACAAACCAATAATGGTGCTGCAAGTAGTTTAGACTCGATTACAAAAACAGCAGTATTAACTGGATTCTCTATTCCGAATAATGAATATATTTATATCAGATGGGTAATCAAAGGAAGTGGAACAGGTAGTAGTGATGAATTTGCATTAGACAATATTTGTGTTACTCCTAATAATACAGGTACTACTTCTGTAGCTAATTTAGGCGAAGTGGTTTTAAACGAATTTTTAACGAACAATATCGCATCAAGTGTAACGAGTCCTTCTGGTTTACGTTCTGATTATATTGAATTATTCAACCGTACTAGTAGCTCCATTAATATCGGTGGATTTAGTTTAAGTAATTCAAATACCAATAAGTATTTATATACTTTTCCTGCAGGTACAACATTACCTGCAAGTGGTTATTTAATTGCATGGTGTGATACCAATTTATCAGGTTCAGGTATTCATACTAATTTCACATTAAACAATGTAGCTGGAAATATATATTTAAGTAATTTCTTAGGTAGACAATTAGATTCAGCTATCTATTCAGGTGGTGTTGCAGATACTACTTTTTCTAGAATACCTAATGGAACTGGAAACTTCAGAAATTATTGTCGATTAACTCCTTTATCGGTAAATGATACATTCGCGGTTTCAATCATTCCACAAGTACGATTTAATGCCGCTAGTTCATCCGTAAATGAAGCATCTGGAACAGCTACTATTACAGTTAACTTAGTAAGTCCAAATTCAAATCCTACTAGTGTAGATGTTATTTTAGGAACAGGAAGTACAGCTACTGGTGGTGGTACCGACTATACCTATACTACTACTACAGTAACGTTCCCTGCTTCTTCTACAACTCCACAATCGGTTACAGTTACCATTAATAATGATTTACTTGCCGAATCAAATGAGACAGTGGTATTGAAATTGGCAAACCCCACTAATAGTGCCGTAATTATAAATGATTCCATACATACCTTAACTATAGTTGATAATGATCAATTACGAGTTGATTGGGACACAACTGGTTTTACATATAACGAAAACGCTGGAACTGTTTCTACGAATGTTGTATTAAATAATACTAGTTCAAATCCAACTAGTGTTGAAGTAGTATTAGTGCCTGGCACAGCTACACTTGTGAGTGATTACAATTTTACCCCTGTAACGGTAACTTTCCCTGCTGGAAGCACTACTCCACAAAGCGTAAGTTTCTCTATTGTAGATGATGCAATTGTTGAAAGTACTGAAAATTTCATTTTAAAACTTCGTAATCCAACAAATAGTGCGGTACTAACCGACTCAATATTTACTGCATCAATTACGGATAATGATGCTCCATCAACTGCTGATTGCGCAAATTTATTTTTCAGCGAATATATTGAAGGAACTAGCAATAATAAATCCGTAGAAATTTACAATCCTACATCTAGTACTATTAATTTAAGTACTTATAGTTTAGTGAAATATATTAATGGTAGCGCTACTCCATCAGGTACTAGAACTTTAAGCGGTTCAATCGCTCCAGGGGATGTATATGTTATATCAAATAATAATTCAAGTGCTGCAATCATTCTTGCTAGTGATGATACTACAGGCTTTATGAACTTCAATGGTAATGATGCCTTAGAATTAAAACAATTAACTACTTCATTAGATATCATCGGACAAATTGGAGTAGATCCAGGAGCAATAGGTTGGGCTGTTAATTCAGGTACTACCACTGATAAAACCATTATACGTAGTAAATATGCATATAAAGGAAATGTAAACTGGGCTACTGCAGCATTAGAGTGGAATGCATATACGATTGATATGACAGATTCTTTAGGAGCACATCATATTATGCCTTGTGGTACTGCAGTTCCTCCAGTCATATCATTTGATACACTATCATTAATAGCCAATGAAGCTATAGGTAGTGTAGGTTTTGGATTTAGAGTAAATAATCCTAGTTCAACTACATTCACTGTAGATGTAGCAGTAGATGTTATTGGTTCTTCAGCAAGTGCTGGTGATTATACTTTTGCACCTAGAACAGTAACCTTCCCTGCAGGTGGCACACAAATAGTAACTATTATCAATGATTTACTAAGTGAAGGCACAGAAACAATTAAAATTAAAATGACAAATCCAAGTGCTGGAGCTATTATGGTTGATTCTATTATAACCATTTCTATCATTGATAATGATTCTTTAAAATTTAGTTTCCAAGGAGCAGGTGCAAGTGTTGTAGAAAATACACCTAATGCATTTATCAATGTTAAATTAGTAGGTCAAAGCACCACTGCATTAAATGTAGATGTTCGTTATTTAAGTGGAGATGCAACTAGAGGTATTGATTTTACATATACTGATACCACTTTAACATTTGCACCTGGTGATACGCAAAAAACTGTTCGAGTAGCTATTATTGACGATGTGGTGGATGAAGTAAACGAGCAAGTTATATTAACCTTAATGAATGCTACTGGAGGCGCAACTTACAATATCCGTAATCACACGCTTATTATTGTAGATAATGACACAACCAATATCAGTGTACAAGATCTTGAGCATACAATTCAAGCTACTATTTATCCTAATCCAGTAGTAGACGAGTTAGTAATCAGCACGAATGAAGCAATCGATCATATTCAAATCATCGATGCATTAGGTAAAATTGTATTGGAGAAAGTAATTACAACTACAGACAAAATTATATCTATCCCTTGTGCTCAGTTAAGTAAAGGTATATATTACTTACAAGCCACTAGTGAGGATAAAATTTTAAATAAGAAATTTATTAAATACTAATTTGTAAACAAACACTTATAAAAAAGCTATCACCTAGTGATAGCTTTTTTTATTTAATAGAATATGCCATAATCGAAATATATTTGTACTATGTGGAAGCTCATATTAGAAAAAACATTTACTAAAAAAAGAATTTTTTGGCTTATTTTATTTGCCTGCTTTGGTGTTGAGTTGACTATACTTAGCCATGAATTATTGAGAGACCATCAAATTACTTCAAGTATTGTTTTGTTTTCAGCATCCGTTATATTCAGTATAATTACTATTTTATTTCACCGTATTAAAACAGATACAACTGCTTGGAATTATTTATCTAATAATGTTAGTTATCTAACATGTATTGCAATTGTATTATTATTTGGCCATACTTTTTATGAATTAATCACATCTGTAATAAAAACAACACCTATTGATGTAAATTACTCAGATATTATTCCTACTATTCAGCAGCAAGTAGATCGATTTATACATGGCCAAAAGGTATATCAAACCATACAATTTGACAAATACTCATATCCATCTGGCTACTTACCTGCCAATTGGTTTCCATTTTGTTTAGCTGCTTTGCTCCAAATAGATTTTAGATATATTCCTTTTCTTGTCTTTTATATAAGTTTATTTATAGGCATCATTTTCTATAGAGATAAAATAAATAATGGGTTAAGCTTATTATTGTTCATGCTCATACCATTTTCATTAATATGGTTTTTACTACATAATAAGTTAATAGTGGCTTATTCTGTAGAATTAATTGTTGCCAGTTATTATTTATTATTCATTTTATTTATAAATAAAAAAAATAATATACTCTTAGGTTTATGTATTGCTTTATGCTTATTATCAAGATATACCCTTCTTTTATACCTACCACTTTATTTCTTTATATTATTTATTGATAAAGAGTTTAAAGCAATCAAACAAATAGCTTTTAGCAGTATTTTATTTTTATCTCTATTTTATATTCTACCCTTTTTTATTGCCGACCCATTGGTTATTATCAAGGGATTTTTAAGCTATAGCGATTCGGGTATTGGTGAATGGAATCACTTAAATGAATATACTGGCTTACCCGAGCATTTAACACAAGGCGCTGGATTTGCTTATCTTTTTTACTTAATTAAAGGAGTTAGCATTGCTGAGAAAATAAAATATATGCAACTTTTTTTAGTCTTCATACTTTTGGCATTTATGTTTTTGATGGGCTATATCTATTATAAAAAACATACTCAATTTAAAACAGCAACATTTTTACTCGGTAGTTTTAAATTGTACTTATGTATATTTTTTAGCTTTATACATGTTCCATATATCTATTTATATACTACTTCTATACTAGTCACTGCTGGTATTTTATTTTACTTAAGTACGATGGAAAAACCTGTAAATCAGGAGCTTGAATAAGTATATTACGTTTACAAGCTGTTAATAATATTTTTTTTAGTACCCTGCTAGATTCTATACTTTTATGATATGATTATAATAGGCATAACAGGTACTATAGGAGCTGGTAAAGGAACTGTAGTAGATTACTTAGTAGATAAACACCACTTTGGTCATTTCTCCGTTCGAAAATTTTTAACTGCTATCATTGAAGAACGAAAGCTTCCTTTGAATAGAGATAGTATGGTGCATGTGGCTAATGAATTACGTGCCAATAATAGTCCTAGTTATATCGTAGAACAATTATATGATTTGGCCTCTCATAGTCATCAGGATTGCATTATAGAAAGTATTCGCACCCCTGGTGAAATAGATGCATTGCGTAAGCTTGGTCGATTTTATTTATTGGCTGTAGATGCCGATGCTACTGTACGCTATGATCGGGTAATCATACGCAACAGTGAAACAGATAAAATAAGCTATGAAACATTTGTTGAAAATGAACATCGTGAAATGAGTTCGACCGATCCGAATAAACAAAATTTAAGTGTATGTATGCAACAAGCCGATTTCACTGTTATGAATAATGGCACATACGAAGAATTACATCAGCAAGTAGAAGATATTTTAATACAAATAAAAAATAAATAAATGGAAGTATATAAAAGACCAAGTTGGGATGATTACTTTATAGAAGTGATGGATAGCATTTCAAAAAGGGCTACATGTGGTAGAGGAAGAAGTGGCTGTGTGATTGCTAAAAATAATCAAATATTAGTTACTGGATATGTGGGTTCACCGGTAGGCTTACCACATTGTGATGAAGTAGGACATCAAATGAAAAAAATGATTCATGTAGATGAAGGAGATGGCGATAAAATTACGGAGCATTGTGTTCGAACGGTACACGCAGAACAAAATGCAATCTGTCAAGCTGCCAAAAGAGGAGTTGCCTTAGAAGGTGCCACTTTATATTGTAGAATGACTCCTTGTAGAGTTTGTGCTATGTTGATTATCAACTGCGGGATTACTCGAGTAGTATGCGAACGTAAATACCAAGCGGGAAGTGAGGGAGAAGAAATGTTTCGTAAAGTGGGTATTCAATTAGATTATATACATGATGAAATTCAGACTTACGAAAAAAAATAAATAATAGTAACTTCATACATTCGATATATCTTTAAGTACAATTTAATAACCAAAAAAACATAACAAATCATGGGACTAATGGATTTTATAAAAAATGAATTAATTGAAATTATAGAATGGGTAGAACAAGACCCTAATATGGTGCTTTATAAATTTCAAGATAAAGGAAATAATATTAAATACGGAGCGCAGTTAACTGTGCGTGAATCGCAAGTAGCCATATTTATTAATGAAGGTCAAATTGCAGATGTTTATGCACCTGGACGACATGAGTTAAATACAGCCAATATGCCTATCCTAACTACTTTGAAAGGGTGGAAATATGGATTTCAATCGCCTTTTAAAGTAGATATTTATTTTATCTCAACCAAACAATTTACCAATTTGAAATGGGGTACACCTAATCCTGTGATGATGCGTGATCCTGAATTTAAACAAGTACGTTTAAAAGCATTTGGTACTTATTTTATCAAAGTGAAAGATGCGAAATTATTTTTCAAAGAATATGCAGGTACACATCCTATATTAACCATTGATAAAATTGAGGATAGTTTAAGAGATATCGTTTCTCCTAAATTTGCTGAAGCCATTGCCGAAGCAAAAATTGCAGTGATGGATATGGTTTCTAATTATAGTGAATTAGGAAATGTGATTGCTCCTATTTTACAGCGCGATTTAGATGAGTTTGGGATTGAATTAACGAAATTCCAAATCACTTCAACTACATTACCAGAAGAAGTATTGGCCTTTTACGATAAAATGACCAACATGAATATGGTGGGTAATAATATGGGGCAATTTACTCAATTTCAAACGGCAAATGCTATTGGAGATGCTGCCAATAATCCGGGCGGTGCAGCTGGTGCAGGAGTTGGTATTGGCGCTGGAATTGGATTAGGCAATGTGATTGCTCAAAATATGATGAACATGAACAATCAAATGCAACAAGGCAATGCTAATCAAGCAGCACCTACACAATCGAAAGAAGATATCATGAAAATGTTGAAGGATTTAGGTGAATTAAAAGCATCAGGTATTTTAACAGAAGAAGAATTCGCTGCTAAAAAAGCAGAACTATTAGCTAAGTTATAAAACCAGTAACATGTCTGAAGAAAATACTGAGGCACCTAAAGCAACAGAAATAGCTGAAAGCATGTTGAATAGAGTACTTGAAGCACCTTGTCCTTCTTGTGCTGGAAAACTATTATATGATGCCGACACGCAAAAAATTACTTGTAAATATTGTGGGTATAAAGAAGATTTTGATAAGGCGAATGATCAAGTGACTGAAAAAAAATTAGATGAAGCCATAGAAGGAAGCACTAATTATAATATGAGCGATGAAGGGAAGCATGTATATAATTGCAGTGCTTGTGGCTCAAAAGTGATGCTAGATGAGGGAGAAGTAAGTGTTCGTTGTAGTTTTTGTGGAAGTAAAAATGTGAATGAAGAAGCATTTGAAAAAAACTATATCCAACCAGCAGGTATTATTGCCTTTAAAAATTCGGTTACTAAAGCACAAGAAATATATAAAAATTGGATAGGAAAAGGATTCTTTACACCTAAAAAATTACAGACCTTATCGTTCATTAATAATTTAAAAGGCGTCTATATCCCTTTCTGGACTTATGATGCACAAACCAACAGCCATTGGAGTGGATATGCGGGCAGGTATTACTATGTAACACAAACGCGTTATGTAAATGGAAAGCAAGAGACTTATCAAGAGCAACGAACTGAATGGATTTGGCGTGAAGGGATGCATAGTAAATTTTTTGATGATGTTTTAGTTTCTTCTTCCGTTGGAGCACCACAAGCAGATGTCAGTAAAATATTTCCTTATAATTTAAGTGAAGTGGTCAATTTTAATCCGAAGTTATTATTAGGTTGGGAAGCAGAAATTTATAATATCGATGTAAAAAAAGGATATGATACTGCTGTAAGTATTATGAATAAAAAGATTGAAGAAGAATGTGCCCAAATGCTTCGCATGGATACCTATAAAGATTTACGCGTACAAACACAAACTAGTGAACAAACATTCAAACATATATTACTACCACTTTGGATTTGTAGTTATGATTATAAAGGCAAAGTATATAAATTTTTGGTGAATGGTCAAACTGGTAAAATAGATGGTAGTAAACCAATTGATAAATTAAAAGTAGCCTTAGTAGTTATTTTAGGATTAATTGTACTTTCCATTATTTTGTACTTATATTTA
>CANHVE010000015.1 GCA_947464015.1 Saprospirales bacterium
AATTATTAATTCCTCTTTTTAATTCTAATCGCATAGAGATCCCTGTCAACTCCTGAATTTTATTTTGTATGATAGCAGCATCTAATTTTAAATACATCATCGTTACAATACAATGAATACAATTCTCTACAGATGCTTTATCATTAAATGGAATTTTATACTGATATTGTTTACCAAGATACTCCATATCAATTGTAGTGAATCGTTCATCTTTTTCATATTTCACTATTTTGATATCAGCATCTGTACTGATGCTCCAAGTGAACGTTTTAAATTTTTGTACTTCGGTTTCACCATTCCCTCTATTCAATTGCGATGCCACACTAGCAACAGCTTGATTTAAATCGGGATAATCTTTGCAATAGATGATGATATCACTATTGATAAATAAACGAAGTTTTTCGCGAATCTTATGTTGGATATTTAAAAATCCTTCATTGTGAGCATCACCTATATTGGTGAAAATACCAATAGTGGGTTTGATCATCAATTCTAGTTTTTCCATTTCACCTGATTCACTAATCCCAGCTTCAAAAATGCCCAAGTTGTTTTGTTCCTCCATCTGCCATACACTCAATGGCACACCTATTTGCGAGTTATAGCTTTTCGGACTTCTAACAATATTAAATTCTTCTTGTAATAATTGATATAACCATTCTTTAACGATAGTTTTCCCATTGCTACCCGTAATCCCTATGACAGGGATTTGAAATTGCTTACGATGAAATGTGGCTAATTTATGTAAGGCTTTAATCGTATTCTCTACCCAAATAATATTAGCATGCTTATAATCAGTGAAATCAATATTTTTAGAGACCACAAAATTACGCACTCCTTTTTTGTAGGCATCATCCATAAATGAATGTCCATCTAATCTACTTCCTGGTAAAGCAAAAAATAAGCTTTCGCGAGGGAATAAAATTTTACGACTATCAATAAGTAAGTATTTTATAATACACTCATCATCTGGAGCAGCTATTTGATCTGCTTGTAAAATTTCTTTAATTTTTTTTAAGCTATAACTCAAGGTTGTTTAAATTAGGTGTGATGAAAGAAAAAATGCAGTAAATAAATCACTGCATTAAATATAATTTTATTTAGATGAGTTTAGTTCCATTATGCTAGTGTATGATATACACTTTGTACATCATCATCTTGCTCTAATTTATCAATCAGTTCTAAAATTTCATCTGTTTGTTCTTCATTCAATTCTTTTGTAGCATTCGGAATACGGTGTAATTCTTGACTGGTAGCTTCAATACCTAGTTCATCAAGTCCTTTAGAGAATGTCCCAAAATCTTCAAATTTAGAATACGCTGTTACGATATCATTTTCAATTTCTATTGAATCTAAACCGATATCAATCAATTGAAATTCTAATTCTTCAGGGTCTCTGCCATTTAATGGAAATTTAAACACCCCTTTACGTTCGAACATAAAACTCACTGAACCACTGTTTCCAAGTGTTCCGTCGTTTTTAGTGAAAATATTTCTAAGATTAGCAACCGTACGAGTGGTGTTATTGGTAGCTGTTTCAACTACAATAGCAATTCCATAAGGACCATAACCTTCGTAAGCTACCTCATCATAAGCCTCACTATCTTTACTACTCGCTTTTTTGATAGCTGCTTCCACGCGGTCTTTAGGCATATTCACCCCTTTGGCGTTCTGTATAGCTCTTCTTAAAGATGGATTGGTTTCAGGTAATGGACCACCTGCTTTTACCGCAATGGCTATTTCCCTACCCACTCTGGTGAAAGCTTTAGCCATTCTATCCCAGCGGGCCATTTTACTTGCTTTTCTATATTCGAATGCTCTTCCCATGATTTAAAATTATCGTTTTAAAATTGAATACAAAAATAAGAAATTAAGAGAGAAAGTAGGGTATAATTTTGGGACATTTGGGCTGCATGATCTCTTTTATTCCAACTAAAGTACATTCCATTCGTTCCAATTTCTACAACAAGATTTCTTTTTCCCTTTATTTAACAATTAATTCAAACTTAGCCACTATTTTTGCACTATGAACAACAAATCATCCCTGCTAAAAAAAATACTGAAAGGATTCGGTATTTTCTTCGTCGTATTAATCATTGCGCTGATTGCATTTCCTTTTCTATTTAAAGACAAAATTGCACAAGCGGTGAAAACACAAATCAATAACCAAGTGAATGCACAAGTAAATTACGAAGATGTAGGCATCTCCTTGATTCGTAGCTTTCCTAAATTGAGTTTGAGTTTAAATGAACTGGATATTGTTGGTATCAATAATTTTAAAGGCGACACACTCGCTCATATCAAAAAAGTAAATATTGCATTCGATTTAATGTCGGTGATTAAAAGCGGACAAAAAATGAAAGTATATAGTATATCCTTAGTAGAACCCAAAATTAATGCAATCGTTTTACCAAACGGGAAAGCCAATTGGGATATCATGAAACCGAGTAGCGACCAAAATGAAGCTAGTCAACCTCTTGACTTAGCGCTTTATAAATTTACCATGGAGGATGCTAAAATAGTTTATAGCGATTTACAAGCAGATATGTTTGTGGTAATGGATGGATTTAATTTTGAAGGTACTGGCGATTTTAGTCAAGATATTTTCAATTTTGATACGCATACAAAAATTAACTCTTTAAGTTATAAAAGCGAAAATGTAACTTATTTAAATAAAGCAAAAATCAATTCAGATGCGATTATTCGTATCGATAATATTCAAAATAAATATAGCTTCAGTCAAAATAAATTAGCTATAAATGATTTAGAATTGAATTATGATGGATTTGTAAAATTGCTCGAAAATAGTGTGGACCTCGATTTAAAATTCAATACCACCAATACAAGTTTTAAAAGCATCTTATCCTTAATCCCTAATATTTATGCGAAAGATTTCGATAAAGTTAAAACGGCAGGAAATTTTGAATTAAATGGACAAGTAAAAGGAAAATATACCGAAGTCAGTTATCCTTCATTTAAACTCCATTTTAAAATTAATAATGCGATGTTTAAATATCCCGACTTGCCTTCTACCGTTAGTAATATTAATGCTTTGGTAGATATAACGAATAGTGGAGGAAGTTTAGATAATACAATGATTCATATACCCAAATTGCATTTAGCAATCGATAACGAACCTATAGATGCTGTTTTACATATCAGCACTCCCATGAGCGACCCCTATGTGGATGCCAAAGTAAAAGGGCGATTAAATTTGAGTAAGGTGCCACAATTCTATCCGATTGAAGGATTGAAAAAAATAGAAGGCAATGTAATAGCTGATATTAATGCAAAAGCACGCATGAGCCAAATACAAAAAGAACAATATCAAAATGTATTTTTTGCTGGGAATGCACAAGTGAGTAATTTTAAATATGAGTCTTCTTCGCTAGATTGGCCAGTTAAAGCACAAAATATTTCATTATTGTTTAATCCTAAAACTGTTGAACTTACTGACTTTACAGGCAATATTGGCACGAGCGATTTTAAAGCAAAAGGTTCATTAAGTAATTTTCTTCCTTATATTTTCGCAAACGATATAATTTATGGCAACTTAGATTTTGTGTCATCACATATTAATTTAAATGAATTTATGGCTAGTGGTTCTTCTACAAACACCACTAAAAGTAATGCAAGTGAGGATCCCATTCTACTACCAGCAAATATTAATTTTAAGTGCAATGCTAAAATTAATAAAATGGAATATGACCAAATTGAAATGAGTAATGTGTCTGGAATGGTAACCTTGATGGATCGTAGTTTAAATTTATCCAATTTATATACCGAAGTACTTGGTGGAACTGTCACTCTTAATGGGGTATATGATACCAAAGATGAAACCAATCCGAAAGTGAATTTTAATTATGATATCAATAAAATTGATTTTCAAAAGTCTTTTAAAGCCATTCCATCTATGGAGAAATTAGCTCCTGTGGCAAAATATTTAAATGGAATTTTTAGTACAACCATGAACTTAAATACCAATTTAAAAAATGATATGTCGCCGGATTATAACAGTATGACTGGTAAAGCAATTGTAAAAATTGATTTAGCGAAAGTAGTTAATATGCCCGTATTGAAAAAAATATTTGAAGTGACCAAATTGAAACAACTCGATCCCATGGAAATAAAAGATGCTTGGACGGAGTTGAAATTTAATAATGGTAGAGTATATATCGAAAAACCATATACCATTAAAGTAGTTGATTATGCCATTACATTTAGTGGTTCACAAGGTTTTGATATGACCAATGATTATACTATTGCTATTGATGTACCTACTTCAAAATTAGGGAATGCTCGAGGTGTAGCAGATAAATTATTATCACAAGTACCCATTCCAGGCTTAAATGGTATGGTACCTGATAATTTAGTTTTTAATTTACATATAGGAGGCACTATTGATAAGCCAATTGTCACTTTAGGTAATATGACTTCTAGCACAGGAGGAAAATCTATTCAAGATCAAGCAAAAGAAACTTTAGTAAATGCAGCACAACAAGAAGCAGATAAACTCAAAAATCAAGCTCAATTAGAAGCACAAAAACAAATGGATTTAGCGAAACAACAAGCTCAACAACAGCTAAATAAAACACAACAAGATGCACAAAAACAAGTGCAGGATGAATTACGTAAAGCACAAGAACAAATTAAAAATAAAGTAAAACTTCCTTGGTAGTTTTTTAGTTCAAAGTTTAAAGTTCAAAGTTCAGGGTTTAAAGTTTTGAGATTGAGGTTCAAGAAAGGTTTTCACCACAGTGGGTTTTAACCCACTGCACCATATTTTAATTAGGAAGTAAATTCTTGCATCAAGTATTCAGAAAAATCTAATAACTGGGCATCTGAATAACGTTTGCTCATCAATTGAATACCAATAGGCATTTGGTTTTCAGCACTTTTAAATAAAGGAATGCTTATTGCCGGAACTGCAGTTAAATTGGCTAATACTGTAAATATATCAGCTAAGTACATTGCTACTGGATCATCTCCTTTGGCATCAAACTCAAAGGCCGTGGTAGGTGATGTAGGTGAAATGATATAATCGTAATTTTGAAAAATACCTTCAATGGTATTCGTTAATAATTTTCTTAATTTCTGTGCTTTTCCAAAATATGCATCATAGTAGCCACTGCTCAATACGAAGGTTCCAAGCATAATTCTATTTTGAACTTCTTTGCCAAATCCTTCACTTCTACTTTTGGTATACACTTCTTCCATATTAGTGGCATTAGCACTTCTATAGCCATAATGTACACCATCAAAACGTGCAAGATTAGAAGATGCCTCAGCAGTACTGAGTACATAATAGGCTGGTATCAAATAATCTAAATAAGGGAAAGCAACTTCTTCTACTTCACAACCACTCGCTTTTAATTTCTCTATCAACGCTAATGTGTTATTTCGCACCTCAGGTTCAATAGCATCATTGTATATAGTATCTTTAAAATAAGCGATTTTTGGTTTTTTATTCAAACTAGCTCCTGCAAAAGAAATGCTTTCTTTTTTCATTGTAGCATCATGATCATCTTTGCCTGATATTACTTCTAATACCATGCGGGCATCTGACACCGAATTACTTAAAGGTCCAATTTGGTCAAAAGAAGAGGCATAAGCTATTAATCCATATCTAGAAACGGTTCCATAGCTTGGTTTATAACCCACTACACCACAAAATGCGGCAGGTTGTCTAATGGATCCTCCTGTATCGCTACCTAAAGCCACATGACAAAACCCAGCTTGTACAGCAACTGCAGATCCACCAGAAGAGCCACCAGGTACTTTTTTTATATCTAGTGCATTCAATACATTTCCATAAGCACTATTTTCATTGCTACTACCCATCGCAAATTCATCACAATTCGTGCGACCAATAATAATCGCATCTTCTTGTAATAATCTTTCTACTACTGTTGCACTATATATTGAAATATAATTTTCTAAAATTTTAGAAGAAGCACTAACACGATGATTTTTATAACAAATATTATCTTTGAGAGCGATAATCATTCCATACAATTTCCCTTTATTTGCTTTCTTTTCATCAAGTTGCTTAGCTCTAGCCAAAGCTTCTTCTTCAAAAACCTCTAAAAAGGCGTTTAAATTTTTGTGTTCGTGTATTTCATTGATAAAATGGCTTAGAACGGAAACACAACTAAGTGTTCCATCCAAAAGAGCCCCTTGAATAGAAGAATATTGTTTAAAACCCATACGTATATAGCTTATTTGCTTGCTTCGTTTGGTTTATCGGTTGTGCTAGGAGGAGTAGGTTGTTCACGCATTCCTTCTTCAATTTGGCTTTTAATAGATCCTTTAGCGGTATTGAATTCACGTATCCCTTGACCTAGACCACGCATCAATTCTGGAATTTTTTTGCCTCCAAATAATAATAGAACTAATACAACTATTACTAATAATTCAGCTCCACTAGGCATCCATAATAAAATATTCATTTGTCTATAATTTTGTGCCACAAAGTTACGAAATTGTAAATGTTTTAGAGTTAATTTATAGTAAAAATGTAATTTTATACTTTATTTAATATTTATAAGATTTTCGTAGATGAAAAAAATACTACTTATCCTAATTTATATACCTATTTGTTTTTTCTCTTTAGTATTAAATGCTCAAGATTTTAAAATACCTACCAATCACTTTGCGAGCACTGAAAATGCCCTTTATTGGAAAAATAGAAAACCTAATGCAAGCTACTGGCAGCAGGATGTACATTATATTATACAAGCGAATATCGATGAAAAAACAGATATTATAAATGGTGAAATGTGGTTGACCTATACCAATAATTCACCCGATGAATTACCTTATGTATTTTTTCATTTGTATCAAAACGCCTTCCAACCAGGTTCGTATTTTGATGATTTAAATAAAAATAATGGAATCAAAGCCACTTATGGTAAATATGAAAGCGCCGGATTAGGATGTCTAGTGGAGTCTATAGAAGAAGATAACAATATATTGAACACTGAAATAGATAATACTATTTTAAAAGTTTACTTAAGCAAACCATTAGCTTCCAATTCTACTACTACTTTACATGTTAAATTTAGAACCTATTATGATGCTGGTGGATTGCGTAGAAGAATGAAAATAGTGAAATCTTTTGGCACCAAAGAATATAATGGTGCACAATGGTATCCTAAAATAAGTGTATATGATGCCAAAATGGGCTGGGATGTGCAGCAACATCTAAATCATGAGTTTTATGGCGACTATGGCACTTTTGATGTAGCTCTTACTTTTGCCTCCAATTATATTGTTGAAGCAACTGGAGAACTTCAAAACCGATCGGAAGTATTGCCCGATACCTTACGTGCAAAATTAGATATTAAAAACTTTGCTAATAAACCTTGGGAAGAAAGACCTAGTGAAATAATTCCCTACAAAGCAGGCGAAAGAAAAACATGGATATATCATGCAGAGAATGTTCACGATTTTGCTTTCGTTGCTTCTCCTTTATTTAGACTCGGGGAAAGTGAATGGAATGGTAAAAAAACAATTGCAGTAGTGCTAGAACAACATGCAGGATCTTGGCAAAATGCAGCAGATTATACCGCCAAAATTTTACAAGTTTTTTCAGAAGATTTTGGTATGTATGAATATCCCAAAATGATTGTTGCAGATGCTAGCGATGGTATGGAATATCCGATGTTGACTATGGATGGAGGTAAAGACCCTGGCTACAGAGGTTTGTTGGTACATGAAGTTGGGCATAATTGGTTTTATGGTATGATTGGCAATAATGAAACGTATAGAGCATTATTAGATGAAGGATTTACTCAATTTCTAACCGCTTGGGGGCTAGAACGTATCGATGGGAAATATCCTAAAGTGGATCCAATCAAAAATAAATATGTAAAATATTTTACAGATAGTGTAAATATTTGGGAAAGTAATGTGTATTGGGGTTATATGCGAGATGCTATTCGCAATGAAGATCCAAGTATCAATACACATAGTGATGATTTTAATGGGGCAGTAGGTCATGGTGGAGGCTATAGACATGTTTATTCCAAAACCTCAACCATGTTGCGAAATATGCAATATGTTTTGGGAGATAGTTTGTTTAGTGCAGCGATGAAACATTATTTCAATCAATGGAAATTTTGTCATCCTTATCCTGAAGATTTTAGAAATAGTATCATTCAATATACGCATGTAGATTTAAATTGGTTTTTTGATGAATGGATGGAAACTACTAAAAATGTAGATTATGCTATTGAATCAGTGAAAAAAAGCAAAATAGAAAATCAATATAAAATTAAATTTAGAAGAATTGGCGAATCTCAAATGCCAATTGATTTTACGATTACAACTAATAAAAAAGAAACTTATGATTTTTATATTCCTAATACTTGGTTCGAAAAGCAAGTGGCACCTAGCACACAAATATTACCAAGATGGATTGGATGGGGAGAAAAATTAAAACCTACTTATACAGCTATAGTTACCGTACCAGGAAAAATTAAAAATATTCAAATTGATCCATCGCACAAATTAGCAGATATAGATGAATTAAATAATAATAGAATTTTACCTGTTAAATTTAAATTCGATTCACGAATTAATGATTTTCCAGATCGACATCACTATATGATGTATATGGCACCTAACTTATGGTATAATGGTTATGATGGTTTAAAAGTAGGATTTGCGTTGCGTGGAAATTATTTGAATTACAAACATATATTCAATTTGAAAATATGGTTTAATACTCGTCTTTTACCATGGAATCAGTTTGGTAAAACTGAACCTTTAGCTTATAAAAATGATAGATGGAATATCGATTTTGATTATGCGACTGCTACAGATAAAATTTTAAAAAATAGTTCAATCAGTTTTGGTTATCGATTTTTAGATGGCTTAGAAAGATATTTTGTGATGCTCAATAAATCATTCCCGAAGTATGGAATTAATACCTATATCAGTTTTATTTCTGCACATAGAAAAGATGCCTATGATGCTGCTTATGCTATGTATCCTAAAGAATGGACTGTAGGAACCTATAATAGAACCCTAAATTTGGGAGCTAGTAAAGATTATGCAAGAGGTGTTTTTAGCGGTTCAACTGCAATCAATTTCAGAACCAGTGCTTTGAAAACGGACTATGATTTTCATCTATTAAATTTTACTTGGAAAAACAATATTCAATTATGGCGTTTGCGATTGCGCAGTAGAGTATTTGCACAAATAGGTTCAGGAAAAAATTGGGCAAGTGCTACATCATTATACTTTGCAGGAGGAAACATGGAAGATATGATGTCGAATAAATATACTCGTTCAAAAGCCTTCTTCCCACAAGAATGGCTTGGTTTTGACGCTACAACCAATCATTTTCAATTTGGTGGAGGATTAAACATGCGAGGCTATGCTGGCTATTATGTAGTAGAAAAAGATAAAGCGGGTAATCTTACCAAAGCTTATAAAGGAACCGGTGGAACAAGTATTAATCTCGAATTAGAATTTGATAATATTATTAAATGGAATCCTAAAAAAATAAGTGATAAAATCGGATTTGATGCTTATTTATTTGCCGATGCTGGTATGATTCAATATAAAAATAGTTTGGGTGCGATCCAAAATTCAAAGGTACGTGCCGATGCTGGTGCAGGATTAGCCTTTACGATTAAGAGATGGGGAGCATTGCAAAATACACAACCGCTTACTATACGTTGCGATTTTCCATTTTTCTTAAGTGATGTACCCTTTAATGAAAAAAATAATTTTATGTTTAGATGGATGATCGGTATTAATAGAGCATTTTAAAAATTGAACAAATGATATCTAAAAAAATGAAGTATGCTATAAAAGCATTGGTTTATATAGCACAGCATTCTAAAGAAAATTCAAGTGTAAAAACAAATGACATTGCTTCAAAAGCAATCATACCTAAAAAATTTCTAGAACAAATTTTATTAGAACTTAAAAAAAATAGAATTGTGAATAGTCGTCAAGGAAGTATGGGGGGCTATTATCTAATGAAAAAACCCAATGAAATAACATTAGCAGCTATTTATCGTTTGTGTGAAGGACCCATTGCATTAGTCTCATGTGCTTCATTAAATTATTATGAACCTTGTAGTGATTGTGTCGATGAAGCAACTTGTAAAATAAAATTTGCACTAATTGATATTAGACAAAAAACAATTGCTAATTTTGAAAGTATTACCATCGCTACCCTTATTTAGCCTTATAAAATTTAAATCCTACTTATTCTGTAGAATAAGTATATTTGCACTTTATTTTTTTAATATATGACAAAGTGTTTTAAAATAGTATGTTTATGTTACTTCATTATTCAGTCAAATATACTACTAGCTCAAAAAAAAGTAACACATCAAAACTTACTTTGGTATGCTGCTATTGTACAGGTCAATATAAATAAAAACTGGAATTGGATAACTGAAATTCAAGAAAGAACATTTATAAGTCCCTATGCACAAAGTCAATTTTTATTACGTACTCATGTGCATAGAAATATAACAAATGGCTTTGAAGCTTCTTTAGGTTTTTGTTATTTTTTACAAGATAATAATGATCCTTATGCTACTGATAAATTAAGTGTTCCAGAGTTAAGACCACATTTTGAACTATCACAAAAACAGAAATTCAAATACTTAAGTATAGAAAATAGATTTCGAACCGAATTTAGATTTTTTCATCGAGTAACAGCCTCCAAAAAAGATTTGGCTACAGGCTATGCTTTTGGAAATTATAGATTGAGATACCAAGTACAATTTACTTTTCCATTAGTAAAATTAAAAGAGAATCAATATTTGAAATTAAAATGCAGCGATGAAATTTTGCTGAATGCAGGCAAATTAATTACTAAAAACATTTTTGATCAAAACAGAATATATGTTGCCTTAAATATAGATGTTATGCCAAATCTCTCCTTCGAACTGGGTTACTTGAATTGGTATCAACAACGTACTTCAGGTATAGATTTTTATAATAGAAATATATTTAGATGTTCTGTATTTCATAAAATTAATTTACATTCAAAAACTAAAAAATAATGGAACGAATCAGATTACGTCATATAGGATATGTCATTATTGTTTTAAAAATCATCTTGATTTCATTTTTATTATATCAATTATTTCCCAAATTACAGGCAGATGAAATTCATCTAAATACACGATTCATTTGGTTTGTCATTGCAGGGTTTTTTGCGCAATTAATTGATGGTGCATTAGGAATGGCTTATGGAGTGAGTTGTAGTACATTATTGTTAAATGTTGGGGTGTCACCCAAATTAGCCTCTGCTTCTGTACACACAGCAGAAGTTTTTACCACCGGAGTTTCTGGCTTATCTCATATCAAAATGAGAAATATTGATAAAAAATTGTTTTTTAGAATTGTAATACCAGGTGTGATTAGTGCCATGTTAGGTGCTTATTTAATTTCTGATGTATTTGATGGTAAAATAATAAAACCTTATATCGCTTGTTATCTTTTGATTTTAGGAATTGTGATTATTTACAAAGGCATCAAAAATAAAAAGAAAGAATTTGTAGAAGTGAAACGTGCAGGATTACTAGCATTTGTAGGTGGACTGCTCGATGCTATAGGAGGTGGTGGTTGGGGACCAATTGTTACTTCTAATATTATTAATCAAGGTAAAAACCCAGCAGAAACCATAGGAACTGTTAATACAGCCGAATTTTTTATCACTTTTTTTAGTACTGGTGTATTTATGTTTTTTGTAGGTATTGATCATTGGGATATCCTATTTGGCTTGATATTAGGAGGTGTTGTAGCAGCACCAATAGGCGCCTATTTATCCAAAAAAGTAAATAAACGTGCTATGATGTTCATCGTTGGAATCACTGTTATCATTACTTCACTTTTTACAATTTATAAAGCGATATATCAGTAATACTAAGCTCCAAAGAGCGAACCTGCCTCTGCTGGTGGAATTTTTCCAACATGTTTGTATGCTAATGGAGTCACTTCTCTTCCTCTAGGTGTTCGTTTTAAATAGCCTTCTTGTATTAAAAATGGTTCATACACTTCTTCAATCGTACCTGCTTCTTCACCTACTGCAGTGGCAATTGTTGTGATACCAACAGGGCCACCCGAAAATTTTTCAATAATTGCCATCAATATTCTATTGTCCATTTCATCTAAACCATGTTCATCTACATTCAATGCTTTTAAAGAGAATTTTGCAATAGCTACATCTATTTTACCATTCCCTTTAATCTGAGCAAAATCACGCACTCTACGCAATAATAAATTAGCAATACGCGGTGTTCCTCTACTTCTTCTACTAATTTCATAGGCTGCATCATCTTCTATAGGCACTTCCAATATGGATGCAGAACGCTTAATAATGCCACTTAAAGTTTTAGCATCATAATATTCCATTCGTAAGGTAATACCAAAACGTGAACGTAATGGGGAAGTCAATAAACCACTTCGTGTAGTGGCACCAATCAGCGTAAATGGATTTAATTCAATCTGAACCGTTCGAGCGCTTGGTCCACTATCTATCATAATATCTATGCGATAATCTTCCATCGCACTATATAAATATTCTTCAATTACCGGACTTAATCGATGTATTTCATCTATAAATAAAACATCTCCTTTTTCTAAGTTGGTGAGTAATCCTGCTAAGTCAGCTGGCTTTTCTAATACCGGACCTGAGGTAAGTTTTATTCCTGTTCCTAATTCATTAGAAATAATATTAGATAAAGTTGTTTTACCTAATCCTGGAGGACCATGTAACAATACATGATCTAATGCATCTTCTCGTTGTTTAGCTGCTTCAATAAAAATTTCTAAATTTTCCATGATATGGGGCTGCCCTTGGAAATCTTTTATTTTCTTAGGACGTAATGCTCTATCAATCTCACTCTCCTCCTTATTCAGTCGATTTTTATCGGCATTCAAATGTTCATTCATAATACAAATTTCATCATTCAAGTATTAAATTGCAAATTTACTTATATACCTAGTAGCTAAATAAAAAAGCTAACCCATAAGAGTTAGCTGATATTAAATGGTCTAAAAAAGAATGCTATTCAGCATCAAAATCTTTCAACATTTCAGTTGCCAATTCTTCATCAGCAGCTATTCCACGGGCATTTTGTGCACTCAAACTTAATTCTTGGCTATTCGTAGTAACTAACCAATTGTCTTTTTGTAATCGCATTAACTGTACATGTAAATGATATTTTTCTTCAAACATTTTTTCAAATGCTTCTGTACTCATTTGTGCATCGATGCTAATTTCTAAAGCTTCTTGATGCCCTGTTATATCAGCCATGGTGATATTATGCATATACTGCTCTTTTTTTGCATAGTCATCACTTTCGGAATGAAATTTTTTGAAAAATTCAGGTTTTAAATGACTGAATAAATTTTTAAATTTACTTTGCACCTCTTGGATTGTATCGCTTGGTTTGATGTGTAATAACATAGTATAATTGGATTTAGATGATTGAATAACTATATAATATATAAGTGTAATTTAGCTGAATAAGTTCCATTTTTTTTTAGATTATTCATGAAATAATTCTTTTTTTAGCGCTGTTGCCAAATATTCATATTGTTCGAAACTATTGTATAATTGAGCAGATACACGCACCCATAAACGTGGATTTTGTCTGTCAAATACAAAAATAGGAACCTCGATTTTATACTTTTGAAAAAGGGTTTCTTGTAGTGTTGAAATACTATTAAAAAACTTATCGGGCAATTGTCCAGGGCCAATTAATATATTTGATATAAAACCGATATTTTTTTCTGGAACAGGTAATTCAGTTCCTAAAGTTTCTGCAATTAAATTGCGAGCTTGTACCACCAAATTTTTATTATGCTTGCGAATATCTTCCCACGATCCACCTATCTCTTGCATCTGTTGAATGGCATCAGGTACACACAAATAAGCGCTGATATCATCGGTGCCTGGCCAAAAAAATTGTGCCGACCAATCATCTGCCGTGCCTCTCTTTTTATCATGCACATGACTAAATTGCAAAGGATTTATTTTAGGTTGTTTGTCTTTTCGTACATATAAAATGGCACTTCCTTTAGGGGAACAAATCCATTTATGGCAATTCCCAACAAAATAGGATGCGCCTAATTTTTCTAATTCTAACTCCATCATACCAGGCGCATGTGCTCCATCTACCAATACTTCTATCCCTCTACTTTCAAAAGCGCTAACAATATTTTCAATTGGGAAAATACTACCCGTAGCAGATGTGATATGGTCGATTAATAATAATTTCGTTCGTGGTGTAATCCCTTGTATCAATGCCTCTAACACTTCTTCATCATTTTGAAATGGGAAAGGAATAGTAGCCATTTTAATGCTGAATTTTTTTTGTATGGCATATTGATTCAAGGTATTATAACAAGCCCCATAGATATGATTGCTGGTCAATATTTCATCTCCTTCATCGAATGATAACGAATGTATGATAGTATTTACACCCATAGTAGCATTCTTTACAAAAACTAAATTGCTACTTTCTGCCCCTACAAATGCAGCCACTTTAGCTTTGGCTTCCCACCACATCGGTTCTAATTCACGCACCATAAATCGCACCGGTTCGCGTTCCATTTGTTGTATGATAGCTTGTTGTTTGGCTAAAATTTTAGTAGGTGTTGCACCAAATGATCCATGGTTTAAAAATACCATGTCTCGGTCTAATGACCAATGCTCTATTGCTTTTGAGTAGGATGGAAGTGACATTTATTTTTTATATTTAGTCATGAAATATTTTCGAGGAACAAATAAAAAGCTAATGATATAAGCCACCATTAAGATGCTTCCTAAAAGTAAGATTGGCCAATTAGATCCTGTATTTAAATGGAAGATACTTGCTAATACACTAATAGATGCAGTAGTTAATCCACCAATAAAAAGTAGTAAGCACCAATAATAAGGACGATTAATTAATTCGTGGCTCTTGTAATCAGGTTTTTTAATATCACGTATCATTAAGTAATATCCTGTAATACCTAAGACTAATAAAATAGAAATAAATAAAATGCCCATAATTTTAAATTGTTATGTAAAGCTAAAAAAAAATGATGAAGCAAGGCTTCATCATTTTCTATAATAGAATATTTAAAAAAAAATTATAATGTAGCTAATACACTGTTCATACTTCTTACAGCATCTGCGCTCTTATTGAATAATGCTTGTTCTTCATCGTTTAATTTTAAATCGATAATTTTTTCCCAACCATTTCTTCCAATCACTACCGGCACTCCTAAACAGATATCTTTTTGTCCGTATTCGCCATCTAAAGCTACACAACAAGGCATTACTCTTTTTTGATCTCTTACGATACTTTCTACTAAGTCAGCTCCTGCAGCACCTGGTGCATACCATGCTGAAGTTCCTAATAATCCTGTTAAAGTAGCACCACCAACCATCGTATCAGCTACTACTTTATCTAAAGTCGCTTTATCTAATAAGCTAGATACAGGCGCACCTTGCATTGTGGCTAAACGGTGTAATGGAATCATAGTTGTATCGCCATGTCCACCAATTACAGAACCTTGTAAGTCGTTTGATGAACAATTAATAGCTTGACTTAAATAATATTTGAAACGAGCGCTATCTAAGATACCACCCATACCGATAATTCTATTTTTTGGTAATCCACTAGAAGTTAATGCTAAATAAGTCATTGTATCCATTGGATTACTGATGATGATAATAATAGCATTTGGTGAATGTTTTAAAATGTTTTCAGTAACACCTTTTACTATACCTGCATTAATACCGATTAATTCTTCACGAGTCATACCCGGTTTTCTAGGTAACCCAGAAGTAATTACTACTACATCACTACCTGCTGTTTTGCTATAATCATTAGTGCTACCAACGATTTTTGTATCGAATTGCAATAGAGTAGCTGTTTGCATCATATCTATGCTCTTTCCTTCAGCTAAACCTTCTTTAATATCTAATAAAACTAATTCGGTTGCTAGCTCTTTTCTAGCAATATTATCGGCACATGTTGCACCTACTGCTCCGGCGCCTACTACTGTTACTTTCATATGTTTATGTATATTTTAATTGAAAAATAAAATTTTGCGTTGCAAAGGTAAGTAATTGTAAGTAATTATTTATATACTATGAATGTCAATTTATTATAATCAAGATGCAACAATTTTATTCATTTTGTTGTCCTATGATTTAAAGCCTAAATTAGGCTAATTTGAATTTATAGATATATGTCATAACTTTGATTTACTAAACCAAACATTATTAATGAAAAAACTATTACTTGTTACTATTACTTTCTTATCACTAAGCTCTTTTGCACAGTCGTTTTGTGGTACTAATCCGAGTCCCGAATTTTTAGATTATTACTATTCAAAAGACATGAGCTATCTTACAGAAGGCTCTAGAGATGCCAATGCTATTATTTATGTACCTATTCAATACCATATTGTGGGTACTGATTCGGGTGGAGGCTATTATTCAGTAAAAGAATTGTTAGCCGTTCATTGTGCCTTGAATGATAGATATGCTCATTCACAAATTCAATTTTTTATGTATGCTCCTCCTCATTATATCAGAAACACTCGTTATTATACGATGTCAGATAATAATGTAGATAGAGATATGAAGAACGGAAATAATGTATCTAATATTTGTAATGTATATATAGTACAAAATTGTATCAGCGGCGGAACATCTGTTTGTGGTTATGCTACCTTCCCAGGATTTGGTCGTCAAGGGATTGTAGTAGCTAAAAGTTGTAGTGGTGCTACGAGTACAACTTTAGCACATGAAATGGGTCACTTTTTAGGCTTACCTCATACATTTAGTGGATGGGAGGGACGTACTTCTGCAGATCCAGCTACTAATTCGGATGAATTTGTAAATGGAACAAATTGTGCCTCTAGAGGGGATAGATTTTGTGGTACGCCAGCTGATTTTATTTCGGATAGATGGGGTTGTCCTTATATTGGTTCAAAAGTAGATTTCAATGGTGATTTATATAATACGGTATTGGATGAAACTTTATTTATGAGTTATTCAAGTGATGCTTGTCAAAATAGATTTAGTAATGACCAAGAAGCAGAAATGAATAATGTTCGTCGCACAAGCAGAAGCTCGATGGATGCTTATACCGTGCCTTCAGTTGTTACTCCAGCAACCACTACATTAGTGAGTCCAGCATCTGGGGCAACTAGCGTAGCTCCTTTTACTTCTTTAATTTGGAATAAGGTTTCGGATGCTACTCATTATCATGTATTGATGAGTACTGCCCCTACTTTTAATTTTAATAATTTGGTAGATACCATCGTAACTGATACTACTTATCGTTTACATGGAATTAATACAGGTACTACTTATTATTGGAAAATATTACCCATGACTTTAGGGGCCACTTGTGGTACATATTCTACTTCAAATAGTTTTACTACATCAGCTTTTACGGCTAGTTTAGTAATTACCGAGATTACTTGTCCTGGCGATATAAATGGCGCTATTAATATTTCACCATCTGGTGGTACACCCCCTTATACCTTCAATTGGAGTAATGGCGATGCATTCAATCCTATCACCGATTTAGTGGCTAATAATTATACCGTTACTATCACCGATTTATTGGGCAGAACGATGATTGCAACTATTGCTTTACCGGATGGACCAATTATTAATATTAATATCTTCCCTTCAGGTGCTTCTGAAATCACTGCAGCTGCAACAGGTGGCAATGGCGCTCCTTATACCTACAGTTGGTCAAATGGCTCAACTACGCCACAAAGCAGTCCGAATGCAGGTACTGTAACCGTTACTGTAACGGATGCTAGAGGCTGTACTAATACTAAAACTATTTCATATAATGGTATTACTAACTATAATGCAGCAACAGATAAACATATAAAAGTGTATCCAAATCCGTTGGTGAATCAAGATGCTGTAGTGAGTATTGAGGCGGCTATTGCTTCAAGTACCATTATTAAATTAAATGCTATGGATGGTTCTTTAATTTATGAAAACAATGTATCTGTATCAGAAGGAGAAAATAGTTTTATTATCCCTACAGCTAAATTAGCTAAAGGAGTTTATACGGTAAATATCAACTATTTAGAATCCGCTAAAAATATTCGATTGATTGTTCAATAATAATCAATCATTCAAATTATAACAAAAAGAAAAGCTATCCATTGGGTAGCTTTTTTTTGTATACAATATTTTTTTAATTTCTTTCGTTAAGCTTTAGTATTAAACCCGTAAGCAATGAAAAGTCTATTATTTTTTAAACTCCTATTTATTCCCTATATGATGATGGCAGCTACTGCTGCCAGTGATTGGAAAAAAGAATATAGCCCCATATTAATTAGAATAGATGATCATAGTATTAAAGCATCTTTTAATAGTGTGGGTGGTTATAGTGGCGAATGTGTTTCGTTAGATATGCAAAACTTAACCAATAAAGAACAAAAAATTGTACTGGAAGCAGGTGATAAGTTGATGTGTGAAAATGAAGAAATGCAGAATATATTTATCACACAAACACAATATATCGTTTTAGCGCCACATGCTACAAAGCGTAATAGTGTATTTGGTTTTTGTTGTGCCCACGATAAAAGTGCACCGAGTAAAGAAGTAGCTTTTAGGTATACCGATGATACATTGACCAAGGAATTGAAATTGGCTAATTATTTAAACACCCATCGTTTATTAGATTTATCAGCAGTACAACATGCCGTATGGGTGGTTTGTAATGATGCCAATATCGATGGTATCTATGCCGAGGATATGGCTAGTATTCAAGAATTAAAAAAAGTAGTGGCTGATATTACTGGAAAAGAAATTCCTTGGTATACTAAAAAATATGATATTGATAGTTTAGGTAGATTGCAAGAAACCAGCTCAAAACTCATTGCAATTATGGATTTTAATCTAGCTAAAGAATCGGAAGTAACAGTGCAGATTACCAATGCCCAACAAGTTGTTTTAAAAGTACCTATGCAAGAACGATTATTACAACGTGGTCATTATGATTATCAGTTTACCTGGGAAACCAATCGATTACCAAAAGGAACGTATCTAGCACGTGTATTTTGTGATGGACAAATGATTCAAGAAAAAACTATTATGCTTTAAGAATAACTTACAGCAGTTATGATTTCTGCTGGAAATTTTTCTAAGTTTTTTCTACCAGCTAAAAAAGCTAATTCAATGATAAATGAAAATTGAGCAGGTATAGCTCCACATTTTTCAATTAAAGAGGCAGTGGCTGCTGCCGTGCCACCCGTTGCTAATAAATCATCATGAATTAATACTCGTTGTCCGGGTTGAATAAATCCTTTATGTACTTCTATCGCCGAACTGCCATACTCTAGTTCATAATCAATTTTCTCCGTATCACCTGGAAGCTTGCCCGATTTACGAATCAATACAAAGGGTAATTGTAATTGTTGTGCAATTGTAGCCCCAAATAAAAAGCCTCTACTTTCTACACCACAAACAACATCTACTTTGCCCGCCGCTTGCTCCGCCAAAAAATGAGTGATATCATTACATAATCGATAATCTAAAAATAAGGGAGTAATATCTTTAAATTGAATTCCTTCTTTAGGAAAATTTGGAATCGTTCTGATGCTTTGATCAATTCGACGGCTAAGTTCTGTCATACAAATGTTATATTTTAAGAAGCAACGAATCTAAGTATTTTTTCGTTTACCTATTAACTATCTTTACAATATTATAATTAGTCGAGTCAATGAAAAAAAATATACTCCTATTCTTTTTTAGCTTAAGCTTCTTCATGGTTTCTGCTCAAAGTGGTGTAAGTATGTTCGATAATTCAAGCGTTCATAGCATTCGAATGTATACTTCCTTTCCTTATTTTTGGGATACCATGACGGCTAGATATAATGCCAGTATCGACTTTATGGGAAGTGGTGGTCCATTGGGAGATAATGACCCCGTTTTATTTGATTCTATTATTATTGATGGTACAAAAATCGATTCTTGTGGCGTGAAACAAAAAGGATATTATTCGAATTGGGGAGCAGATTCAAGTCTGAAAAAACCACTTAAAATTGAATTTAATGAATATATAAGCGGACAACGATACGATGGTTTAAGAGATTTAAATTTAGCAAATTCCTTTCAAGATCCAACGATGATGCATGATCATCTTAGTTTAAAAATTTTGCGAGATTTTGGTATTCCTGCTTCACGCACATCTTATGCTAATGTATATATCAATGATACTTTATGGAGTTTATATGTGTTGATTGAACAAGTGGGTCCCACATTTTTAGATGAACATTTTGGTGATAATAATGGAAATTTATATAAAGTAATTGAATCTGATTTGAAATATTTAGGTACAGATGATTCATTATATAAATTGGAATTTGAGAAAAAAACAAATTCGAGTGCCGATGATTGGAGCGATTTGAAAAATCTGACTATGAAAATTAATACCACAGCTGCCGATTCTATTGCCAATTATATCAATCTAGATATTTTTTTGAAAACATTAGCAGTGGATGTGTCGCTCAATAATTGGGATTCTTATTTTGAACATGGACGAAATTTCTATTTATACAATGATATTGGCACAAATAAATTTCAATGGATTCCCTGGGATTATAATTTAGCATTTGCAGCAACAGATTATCAAATATTATTACCTGATAGTAGATCTAGAAAACCGCTAATCAATAAATGTTTTAATAGTCCATTTTGGAAACAAAAATATTTTGGATACTTATGTGAATTAAATAATACCATACTAACGTTAGATCATTTAGAATCTTTTATTGATGATACCAAATCGCTTATTGCACCAAGTGTATTGAATGACCCAAATAATTTTTATACCTATCCTCAATTTAATGCAAGCATTTCTACAACAGTAAAAATTCCACTAGAAGTATTTCCTGGTTTTTGGGATACTACTTATATAGAAGGGTTGAAACCATTCATTTTAGATAAACATGTGTTTATACTTGATCAATTAGCATTAGAATTCTATAGCTGCATAGATACATTTAATGTAGGTATAGAGCAGCCAACAAATACCTATACTAAAAATTATATGTTCCTCGTAATGCCTAATCCTACGGCGCATTATGTGCAATTTATGACCACCGATGGTCCTATAACCAATGCCTTATTGACTATTTACAGCGTAGATGGAACACTCGTTCGCAAAGAAAATATTCAATCGAATATAATAGATGTAAGTACACTCCATAATGGAATGTACATGATTCAGCTATTTATAGATAACAATCTATTTACGGGTAAAATAATCGTACAGCACTAGATTTTTTTTTATCCCATTCAAAAATCCTTAACTTTATCTCATATTTATTAATATGCAAAAAGATATTAAGGAACTTATCAATAAATGGGGTATTATTATTTTTAGCTCCCTTTGGATTCTATTACTTACCTCTACCTACTTCGTACATAATAAATACATGTCGAAAGCTTTACAAGTACCACATTTTTTAAATGGTATTTTTGTCTTATTTATAGCATTTGCCATTTTTGTATTTATTCATAGCGATAAAAAACAAAGTAGTTTTAAAACAATAGTTCTACAGAAAATTAATGGTTGGAAAACCTTATTATTCTTTTTTATAAGTACAATATTATACTATACTTTATATGGTTCTGATATCAAAGCATTTGAAGAAGTATCTAATTCCTATGTGATAGATTATAGTATGAGTTGGCTATTTCATATGTTTTTACTGATTCTATTTTTATTTTCTGCTTTTATATTAGGCGATTTTATTTTATCAAAAGTTCCACATGCACTTTCTGATAATGTTTCAAAAGGCTTGATAGGCTTAGCATTGGGAATAATTGTTTTTGTGCTTTATTTCTTTGCACTAGCTTTTTTCAAACTCTTTATATTGCCAGCTATTCTTATTGCAACACTGATTCCTTTGGCTCTATTTTATAAAAAAACCATCGAAAAAACGAAGCTACTTTTTATACAACCCATTGAATCATTTGAAATTCAAGCAATAGGTCTATTCGCATTTTTTGTATTTGTATTTTATCTAGTAGCCACCATCACTGTGTCGTTCAGACCAATTCCTATTGGTTTTGACGAGTTGAGTATTTATATGAATACGCCTAAAATAATTGCTCAATCTCATAGTTTAGTAAAAGGAGGGCAAGCATATAATTGGTCATTGATGATGGCTGTAGGATTTTTATTTGAGGATGGTGTCACTATGGCTACATTACTATCCGTGATTCCGAGTGTATTTACTTTTGTTACTATTTATAAAATTGCCAGTTATAGTTGTTCTAAATCTACTAGTATTTTAGCAGCAACTTCTTTTTATATCATTCCTACATTTTTATGGCAAAGTTGTGCCGATTCAAAAGTAGATATGGCTTTATGCTTATTTATCTGTACTATGATATTATTTTTAGTGGCTTCTTATAAAAAGTTAGAGCAAGAATCTGCTAGCACTTTCAAATCTTTTTTTACGAGTGCATGGTTCACTACTAGTATACTATTAGCGGTGTTAGCAGCCTTTTCTTTCGGTATTAAATACACCGCCGTATTTTTTGTATTGGCTACAATCGTGGCATTTGTTTTTTTATATAGTCGTTCATTTGCACTCAGTGCAAGTGCCTTTTTTGTATCAATAGCGATTTTGTTTATTTCCAAAGTATATAGTTTTTCAGGTATAGTTTTTAGCGATTTACGCGAACCAAAAATGTTGACAGCTCTTTCATCTATTGTAGCTATAGCACTTCTGGTGTTTTATATGGTGAAACATAAATTCAAAAATTTAATAGTACTTGCATATATCGCATTTTATTTTCTATGTATGGGAATTGTATTTAGTCCTTGGTTGATTAAAAATTATAATGAATCACATAAAACAGATAGTACTTCCTTATTAAATGGCGATACACAAAGAGAATCATTAATTGAGCAGATTTCGAAAGTAAAACCATTCAGTAGTGAACTAGCACATAGTTCAAGCACGCTATTAGCGCAACAAAGCAGTGCAAGTGATCAAGTAGAAAATAAATACAGTGAAAAAGCAGCGAGTGGGGTGTATGAAGAAATACTTCGTTACTTGGGTTATGAAAATGGATTTGTAAAATATGCTTCTGTTATTTATGATATGGCCACTTTCAAAAATGTGGCTACACTTCCAACGGATATTGGATTAATCTGTTTGGTATTATTGCCATTGCTTTTTATCAATAGCAAAAAAGAATATCTAGTATCTAATATCGCTAATATTGCTATTGTGTTTTTTATGTTGTGTTTATCACTTTATACTGTTTTTATCGGACCTAAAGTGAATCTAACCGCCTACAGTGAATCGCTAAAAAATATCAATCCAAATTCAATTGGACTATTCAAGCAGCTTTATATGCTTATACAGCCTTTGTTCATTGGTATTTCAACAATGCTTACTTCTCAGTTAGAAATATTTACTAAACAAAATACGTTTCAATCCTTTTTGATTATATTGATTTTAGTGAGTTTGCTTGCTGTCATCAATTTGAAACAAATCAAGCAATGGAGTATTGCTCAACAAGTATTATTATTTTTTATAGCAAGCGCTTTTGTTTTTTGGTGGATGCTTGGGAATGCTATCTCCTGGTATGGAATCGCTATTTTTGGTGCAGCAATTGTTTTGTTTATTAGTTTGCATTTGCAAGAAAGAGAAAGCAATCCCGTTTTGTTTTATATTTTCCAAGCGGTATTTGTAATTTATTTAAGCACTTCATTATTACATCGAAGTTCGAGTATGGTTACTAATTATGAGTATGATTCGAAGTTGAATAAAATATTTTTACAATTTGCAGGCCATTCAACAGATGAGTCAAGTGCTTTACAAGATGTGAATCCAGCCATTGCAGCAGCGCGTGATGAAATCAATACCAATCCAACTAAAAAAGTATTACGTATCGGTACTTCGATGAATTATTTTATCGATCAAAATAATACACGTGTATTTGAAGACAATCAATTAGATAATTTCACATTTATTTATAATCGATATTATGGAGTAAAAGATGTGATGAATACTGCGATGAAAAAAGTAGGTATCGAATATGTGTTGTTTGATTTAAATACAGGAAGCATCGACAAAACACCTGATAAATCTTTGACTAAGAAAATTGAAAAATTCTATGATTATGTTAGTAATAATCGAGGTATTACTTTAATAACAAGCGATAGATTAATGGTAGATCCTTATTCGAAAAATTACATGATGGTACAAGGAGCTAAAACCCCTGTAAGTTATAGTATATATGGTACGCAAGTATTAAAACCAGGTTCACTCGTATTGTTTAAAATCAATTAAATTGATAACGAAAAAAGATATATTGGTGGTATTGCCTGCTTATAATGAAGCCACACATTTACGAACTATTTGTGAAGAAATTAAAGCATTACATTTCCCTAATATCTGTATTGTAAACGATGGAAGTACTGATGAGACGAGTCAATTAATATTTGATAGTTCGGTAGTGGTATTACATCATGTCATCAATAGAGGAGTAGGGGCTGCTACCGATACGGGATTGAAATATGCTAAACAAAAAAAATATAAAGCAGTTGTAACCTTAGATGCAGATGGGCAACACAACACTTCAGATATAGAAGTGTTATTTGAAAAGTATCAAAATACACAAGCCGATTTAATTATTGGAAATAGATTTCTATTAGCAAGCAATCAAATCCCAAACACCCGAAAATTATTTAATAAAGTAGCTAATATTTTTACAGGGATGTATGCCGAAAAATTTATATCGGATACCCAAAGTGGAATTAAATTATTTAGTGAGAAAGCGATTCA
>CANHVE010000016.1 GCA_947464015.1 Saprospirales bacterium
TAAAGGATTGAATGCCGATTCTACGAATCATGCTGTAGATTCGATGGTACAAACCTCTTTACGTGGTGTAGATTCGCATGGTATCAATTTATTTCCTCATTATGTTCGTTCGATTGAATCGGGACGTATCAGTAAAAATCCAGCAATTACGTTTAATCAAACTGCAGCTTCTGTTGGTATAGTAGACGCCAATCATGCGATTGGTCATCATGCAGGTTCGGTGGGTATGCAACATGCGATAGCCTTAGCAAAAGAAACGGGTATTGGTGCCGTGAATGTGATGAACTCCTCCCATTTTGGGGCTGCTGCTTATTTTGGATTACAAGCACCAGCGCACAATTGTTTAGGTTTTGCTTTCACCAATGCAGATGCTTTAGTGAAAGCCCATGCAGCAAAAGAATCTTTTTTTGGAACCAATCCTATTTGCTTCACTGCCCCACTAGAGAATGAAGAACCATTTTGTTTGGATATGGCCACTTCATTAGTATCGTGGAATAAAATAAAGAACTATAGAATTAAAAATAAAAATTTAGAACCTGGTTGGGCATTTGATAAAAATGGACAATCCGTAATCAATCCTCATGATGCGGCAAGTTTACGTCCATCGGGCGATTATAAAGGCTTTGGACTAGGTATGATGATTGATGTTTTATGTGCGGTATTAGTTGGTGGCGTGTATGGAAAAGATATGTTGCCAATGTTTACATCACCTGCTGAAGCACAACGTAAAGTAGGGCATTTTTTTATGGCGATTGATATATCTAAATTTCAAAATCCAGATTTCTTCAAACAGTATTTAAGTTCGATGGTACAGCGTATTCGTCAAATGGAGTCAATCGATAACGCCTCTGTGATGGTAGCTGGCGATCCTGAAAAAATATCATTTAAACATCGAATAGAAGCAGGCATTCCTATGGAAGATATTGTATTTGAAGAGTACTTAAAAATTGATGAGGCATTTAAATCTGTAATGAAATAGCATATGAAAAAAATTGTTGATGTAGTAAATTTTAATGCCGATGCTTCTTGCTTATCTTCAGCTAAATGGCTGTCCTGTCTAGCGCATGGAAGCAAGAGTACTTTATATCAATGGTTGAATAATTATGTACTACATCATAAAAAAGTATCCTTAGGTTTTACTGCTGCAACTATAAGTGATATTGCTACTTTCAATAAAGAATGTATTGATTTAATCAATACACATCGAAGTATATTTGAAATTATACTTCGCCCCTATTCGCATGATATGGGCTTATTTAGAAGCAAGCAAGGTTTTGAAATCAATTTAGCTTATGGCAAAAGAGTGATTGAAAAAGAATTTGGGCCATATATCCCTTATTATTTGCCACCCGAATTTATGTTGACCAATGAGCAATTGTATTTATTAAATGAACATAAAGTTGAAGGTACATTTATTAAACCATTGCGTTTTACTAAAGAAATTAAATCGCGCATCCCTACTGAACCATACAAAGTAAAGGGCTTGTACGATAGTACTTTGAATTGTATCTCCTTTGATGAATTTTCTTATCATGCTTATTTAAAAACGATTCAATTGTATGATTCTTCATGGAATGATTTGATATTAAATCAGCAACAAGATATTTTATTTTCTTGGAGAGATGGCGAAAGTCCATTTTTCTTAAATGATACTGTAAAGCGTGAAGCGTATTGGTTGCAAGAAGAAGACAAATCTATTCAACGATTATTTTTACAAGAAGTATTACCGCACATTTCATTTGAGAGCAATGAAGTATTGAGTGAAAATCATTATCATTACTATCCCGTTCATTCCATTACTCCTTGGTTGCGCGAAATGAAAATGATGGGCTATATATCCCGTTTACAAGCATTAGAAAGCCATATACAAAACTTCACTGCAACAGAAACACATTGGTGGCTACAAGCAATCAATTCCGATATCTTATCGGCAGTTGAAAAAAGCTCACCCGTGATTCAAATAAAAGATGATATTTCACAGACAACAGCACATGAATATTATATTTGGCGAAGTGAAAGAGGTATGGAAGGTGAAGAAATAGTAAGTATGCTAGAGTTTGGAATAGAAAGCGAACGTGTTCACAAGTATATACATTCCACTTCCAGTGTACACATTAAAAAATTACAAAGTAGAATTCAATATTTGAATAATTTATAGTATGAGAAAAACCATATTAGTTACCGGTGGTGCGGGATTCATAGCCTCAAACTTAATCGATTCTTTAATTGCAGAAGACCAATGGAAAATTATATCCATCGATAATTTTGATCCATTTTATGCGCGCAAACAAAAAGAATTGAATATTACAAAGCAATTACAAGATAAGCATACTACATTTATTGAAGTTGATTTTACGAATAAAATTGAACTGAATAGAGTTCTAGCATTTGTCGATACAATTGATGTAATCGTGCATTTAGGTGCTAAAGCTGGCGTACGACCATCGATTGAAAATCCTTATGCATATCAAATAACGAATATTGTTGGGACACAAAATATTTTAGATTTAGCTATACAAAAAAAATGTACTCAATTTGTATTTGCCTCTTCTAGTAGTGTATATGGTGTCAATCCTGATTATCCATGGAAAGAAGATAATAATGTATTGTTGCCAATTAGTCCGTATGCATCTACTAAAGTTGGTGGTGAATTGATGGGACATTCATTTTATCATTTGAATAAAATTCGTTTTATTGCTTTGCGTTTCTTTACGGTTTTTGGTCCACGTCAACGACCTGATTTAGCGATACATCAATTTTGCAAAAAAATACAAAAAGATGAAGCCATCAATGTATATGGAGATGGTTCTACGCTGCGCGATTACACATACATAGATGATATTGTGCAAGGCATTAGAAGTGCGATGGATTATTCAAAATCAAATTACGAAATCATTAATTTAGGAAATAATACACCTGTAAAATTGAGTGAACTGATTGATATCATAGAAAATGTTTTAGGGAAAAAAGCGAAGATTAATCGCATGCCTGAGCAGGCTGGTGATGTACCAATTACATTTGCATCGATAGATAAAGCACATAAATTATTAAACTATACCCCTCAAACGAGTTTAGCTGCAGGTATTAAAAAATTTAATGATTGGTTGTTGAGTGACGCTTGCTACAAAGAATAATTTAGCCAATTGGAATAACGGAATATTCTTTAATAGCCGATGCATCTCCCATTCCTAAAAAGAATCCTCCACCACCTGCACCACAAATTTTCATGGTATAAGCTTCTTGATTAAATAATGCTTGAATGGATATAGGAATCATTTCTTTAAAATGTTCGAATTGTAATTTCGATATCTCTTTGAATAGAGCAAGACAAGTAGATGTATCGCCCTGTAAATAGGCTTCTATGATGGCATGATTCAATGAAAATAATTGTTTTTCTACAATACTTTTGAAAGATGGATTAGTTCCTAATTTATCTTTATATGCATTTACTAATGGCGCTGTACGTCTCTCTATGGCTGAGTTCACTAAGAATAAAGAAAGTGTTTTGTTTAATATAGGATTATAAACAAAAGCTTTGCAAGTTCCATCAGATTGAATATGTACAGTTTGATGTAAATACGAAACTAAAGGATCGAGTCCGCTGCTAGCACCATGAAAATAACTTTCTAAAAGTCCTAATTCTTTTTTTAATAAATCGATTGATTCAAATTTATTTTTAGCGATACAATAGGCATCAAAAAAACAAGCCACTAGTGCACCACTGCTGCCAATTCCGTATCCAATGGGAATAGTTGAGCTCACTAATAAACCTTGTTGGATATCTTTTTCAAATCGAACTAAATCATAGCATGAATGATTCGAATGAGCTTGCACATATTTTAAGTATTCGATTAATAATTCATTAGAACGATCAAAAACATATGCATCTTTTTCGAAAGTGAATTGCATATAATACGAATCTAAAGGAATGGCAAGGCCTTCAGAACCATTGATGATGGCGTATTCACCAAATAATAAGATTTTTGAATAGAATTTTTTAAATGATTGCATCACTGGTTTAACGCTTAAGCATTCATCAATGTAGCACCAATTCCCACTTGGTCTTCAATTACTTTACCATTTTCGCAACATTTGCTCAATTCATTTTTAATGAGGTCTTGTACTTCATTGAAAATAGAATGAGGATATAATAAGTGAATATTAGGTCCGGCATCGATTGTAAAATAAACTGGCAATTTCGTAGACTCTCTAAATGAGCGAATCAATGCAATCAATTGTAAAGATTCGGGCTGTAATAAGATATATGATGGATTGGAAGTCATCATTAAAGCGTGTAAGGTTAATGCTTCTTCTTCGGCAATCAATCCAAATTTTTCTAAATCGCCACTTTGTAAAGCTTTTATAATTTCAACTGTATTATTATTCGCTTGCTTATAACGAGTATCTGCAAAAATATTACTATGCATTAATTCGTGACCAGCTGTACTGCTTACTTTTTTCTCATCGCTACTCACGATTAAAATACTATCGTGAAAAGTTGTAAAGATGGATGCCGCTTCTGTATAAGGAATTGCATAGTCATTAGAAGAATTAGCAACACCAGGATTTTCGCCCCAAATAGCTAAGTGAGGATAAACGGAGCGACAAGCACTTCCGCTACCTAAGCGAGAAATAATAGAGGCTTTACGCATAAAATCATCATTGTTTGCAAGAGCCCCAGTCAATTCTTTTTCAATGCTACATAAGCCTAATGCTAAAGCACTCATCGCGCTAGCAGAAGAAGCGATACCTGTAGAATGAGGGAAGGAATTGGTAGATTCAATATGTAATTTAACTGAAGTCAAGAAAGGAAAATGAGAAATAATCGAGCTTAAAAACTTTTCAATTCTTTTTTGAAAAGCTTCATTTTTGCTTCCTTCAAATAAAAACTCAATCGCTAATTTTCCATCATCAGCCTTAGGTTCAAATGCAACACTAGTTTCAGAATAAGCATTGGATAATGTAAAACTGATGGAAGAGTTATTCGGTAATTGGATGCCATGTTTGCCCCAATATTTAACTAATGCGATATTTGAAGGACTTCTCCAGGTATATTTCATAAATATATTTTTATTAGTATGTTAATGTTATTTGCTATTAATGGATAATCATTTCGTCGTAACTCAATACAGTATTGAAGCCTCTTTCATTTAAATAGGATTTGAAATATTCAGGCGTTTGCGTAGCATTCGACATCATTACAAAATCGCCGCCCCAAGCTCCTAGCGATTTCACTGCACCCCAATAATCACTAAATACGGTATCTTTTACTTTGTCGATAGATAATGTATTACTTATTAAATCTTCATGCTGATACATACAAGCTTCAAACTCTTGAATCGTTTTGGAAGCTAAAAATGCATCTGTAATTTGATTGATTTTTGAAATAATTGAAGATTTGTCTATATCTAAATTTTTATAATATTGAATAGCATTTCTACTATTCATCTTTTCGTTCAAGTGAACGAAAAATAATTGATCTTTAAATGTTGGATAAAAATTAACTTTTTCTACAAGAGGTTGTACTTTATTTCTAGTGTAGATTAATGGACTATCTGAGCTAGCGCAAGCAATATCATATCCAGATCCACCAAAGGTTTTTTCGAGCAATTCATATGGATTTACTTTGGCCCATTGAGCAATAAAATAGATTAAAGTAGAACTACTTCCTAAACCCCAACTTCTAGGAAAATCAAGTTTAGCTTCAATACTAATACTATGTTCATCTGTTAAAAAAGTGGGATTTAAATCTTTACATACTTTTAAAATATTTAAAAGCATAATGGCTTCTTTACTTTGTTCGTTTAGTAAGCTTAACGTTTTGATATCTATTTGTGCGTCTAGCCAAAGCATATTCATTTTGGTAAATGCTTTCCAATGTAGAATTTTTTCAGATTTAAATTCTGTTTCTTGTTGTTGTATAGTAAAATGCTGACCAAATTTACAAGGCAAAGCAAATGCTTTTGCACCATCTAACACGAAGTATTCGCCACTAATTAGGAGTTTACCATTGCTTTTTATTTCGATTCTATTTGTAGTATCTATACTTGTATCTACCATATTAATGACTATATGCTCTATTTCTTATTGAAACTAAAAACTCACGCGCAGCATTAAAAGAAATCACTTTATCTTTAAAATATTCTTTCGCTTTACTTAATTCTTCTTCTGTTGCTTGAAGTGACATCATGATATTACTTAAATGCATTTTCATATGTCCTTGTTGAATTCCAGATGTAGTAAGGGCTTTAACTGCACCGAAATTTTGTGCTAATCCCACCGTTGCAGTTATCATCATTAATTCAGAGGCATTTGGTGTACCTAAAAGCTCCATCGATTTTTTAGCTAAAGGATGTAAGGCCGTTAAACCGCCCACTGTGCCTAATGCTAAAGGAATCTCAATCCAAAATTTAAATATCCCATTTTCTATACTTGCATCCGTTAAACTAGAATAAGAACCACTTCTACTTGCATAGGTATGTGCGCAAGACTCAACAGCTCTAAAATCATTACCCGTAGCAATAATTACTGAATCGATACCATTCATAATTCCTTTATTGTGCGTAGTTGCTCTATAAGGATCAATGATAGCTATTTTAACAGCTTGTACAAACTTTTCTGCAAATTCCTCCGCAGGCATTCCGTCTACTACGCCAAGGTCTTTCACTGGACAAGAAACCATAGAACGTACCACACAATCAGGTGTATAATTAGAAAGAATACACATGATAACTTTCACCTCTTTTTCTTGATAAGTGAACAAATCATTACTAGATATTAATTCGATTAATAATTGACCAAATCGCTCTAATACAGAATTGATAAAGTTAGCGCCCATTGAATCACAGGTTTGGAAAGAGCAACGTAATTGAAAATAATTTTCCAATTTGGACGTCATATCGAGCAATTCAATATCCACAATACCTCCTCCCCTTTTTTCCATATTGGCAGTAATGTCTTTCGACCCTAAGATCAATGCTTCTTTTAATTCGGGGAAATAACTTTTTAGTTTTTCGGTAGATCCTTTATAGTTAAAATGTACTTGACCAATTTTAATGGTATTGAGCACCGTAGAAGTAAAACCACCTCTATCTAGCCAAAATTTTGCTGCATTAGAGGCAGCAGCAACTACAGAACTCTCTTCTGTAACCATTGGAATGGCATACATCTTATTGTTGATTTTGAAATTTGGGGCAATACCAAAAGGCAAATAAAAATTGGTAATGGTATTTTCACTAAAACCATCAAACAACTTTTGTTCTTCTATGTTATCATGCCAAAAAGTAGCAAATTCCTTAGCTACTTGAATGGGATTGTTGTATAAAAAATTTTGAGCCAGCCAATGAATTTTCTCTGTTTTTGATAACTTCGAAAAGCCTGCTATTTTTTTATCCTCGTTCATTTGTTGTAAAAAATTTAATAATGAAAAATATAGGGGGTTTCATTATAAAATTTTCATTACAAAGATACTAAAACTTAATGAGTTGAAATAATTATTATCCACACGTAAAAATACATTGTAAATAGATTCTAATCAGTTACTTATATTCTATCGAAGAAGGCTATTTACAGTATTTTTTGATGGCTATATTGGCTTGTGTATAGCCCAATTCTACTGCTTTTAGTAAGTCGATACAAGAATTATATAATTCGCCTTCATTTACTTTGGCCATTCCTCGTTGATAATATACATAAGCATCGTCAGCATTGCTTTCTAAAAACTTATTACAATCTTCTATGGTACCTTTATAATCACCGATAGCTAAACGAGCTTCAGCACGAGCTTTATAGGCTGGTGCAAAAAACGCATTTAACTCAATGATAGAATTTAAATCGTTTAGCGCTTGTTTATACTCTTTCCTTAATATATATAGAGAGGCTCTTCCACCTAATGCCAATACATACTGTGAATCTAACTGAATAGCTTTATTAAAATCAGAAAATGATTTACTAAGTTCATTCATTTTTAAGTAATTAGAACCTCTGTTATAATATAAAACAGGCATTATTTTATTGGTAAGTATCGCTTTATCATATTCTTTTACCGCTTTATCATAATAATTAAATGTAGCATACAAATCGGCCATCATGATATAAGCTTCGGTGTAATTAGGATTTAAATGCAAAGATTTATTTAAATAACTTTGTGCATTTGTATAATCTTTTGCATCAATAGCTTTCATAGCTCTAATAAGTAAGAAACTACTCTTCTGTATATCAGTAACTTTAATTACATCCCCTATTTTATATTTGGTGCGCGACTTACTATTTTGATTATTGTTTAGCGTATTATATAAACTATCATTTGAAGATTTATTATCATCCATATCACGATTAGTAAGTGGGATATTTTTCTTATGTTGCGACTTACTTACCTGGGTTGTTCTATTAATCTTGGTTGGATTTTTAGGCGTTTTTGTAGAGCTTGTAGATACTTTACGTTGTTTAACGACTTGAGTTTTTTCTGTAGTTGTTGACTCTTTACTTGGCTTTACTACTTTTGGTTTTACTGATTTAGTTTCTATTTTTTTATCAGTAGTTTCATTTTCATTTGTATTAGATACGTATATATCTTTTGCATGCAAAGTGCTATATGTATTGACACTATCTTTTATTCGAATACTGTTATAGGCTTCATTTACTACAATATTCATCGAATCGATTGCTAATTGTTTTTTTTCATTTTCGACAATTAGAAAATCATGATATTTATTAATACTATCTTTTTGAGCTAAATCTAATTTATAAGCTTCAATCGAATCTAAAATAAATTGTGCATGTTCATTTTCAACTGCTTGAAGTGCTGCATATGAATCTATGCTATCTTTATACTTTAATGCTTTAATTTCTTGTTGTGCAAAGGCTTCTATAGAATCTTGTTGTTTTTGAAATTCTTGATTTGCAATCATCATACTATCATGATGTCTGGTCATACTATCTTTTTTCTTATCTAATTCAACATATAATAAAAACAAACTATCTTCTTTATGCTGTAGAATTGCTTTATAGTTAATTAATGAATCAGCAAAAGATAATTTAGGTTCGATTTTAAATACATTCGTAAGTACAGGCTGTTCTTCTATTTTGACTGTATCAATTACTTTTTGCTGAACTACTCTATTAACAAGTTTAGGTATTTTAATTTTATTACCAATGACTAGTTTAAAATCAGCACTGTAATTATGACCATTTGTTCTACATAAAAAACCTAGAGTAATACCATTTCGAGAAGCAATTGTAGTTAAATTGTCACCACTTTTTACTGTATAAAAACTAATTACTGTATCCTTTACTACTGTGTTTTGAGCAAATGCTTTTGGAGAAAGGAATATGGCGATAAAAAGAACACCTATTCGAATAAATAAAAGCGATTTAATTTTTAAAGAATGTAACAACTGAATCATGAATCTACCAAACGTTTACTAAATTATTTTATATAAATATCTTTTACAATTTCTGCTGCAAAAAATGCATTTACTTTTTCAATCAGTTTGGCTTTATTATGCAATAACTCTTGTTTTAAAGCAGCAATATCGGTTTGAATGATTAATTGATTTTTTTGTAAGTACACCGCATTGGTATATTTTGCAATGGTGGTACCTACTATTTCATGCCATTTAGTTTGCAATAAATTTTCATACAAACGCTCATCGAGCCTCCATTCTTTCATCGCATTTTTTAATGCTTGACCTAAATGCACTTCATTATTTCTCATTCTTATTCCAAGTATAAAGGTATTAATTATAATCAACTTCTTTAACAGAAAGTTGATTAATTTCAAAAAACTTAATCTTTGTATACTTTTCAGCCTGCATTTTAAGCAAGATGGATTCTATTCTTTTCCTATTTGTATCTGTAAAAATGACTTGCGTAAAAAAATCTTTATTCAATAAAAGCTTTAGTAATTCTTCTGATCTGATTTCATCTAATTTATCAAACAAATCATCTATTAATAGTATGATCTTATCTTTTTTGCGCTGATATAAATACTTGCAGATAGCTAATTTCAAAGCTATTATAAAGGTTTTTTGTTGCCCTTGTGAAGCGAATTTTTTAAGTGGATTATTTTGAATGACAATTTTAATATCGTCTTTATGTATTCCTTTCGAGGTATATTCTAATATTTTATCCTTTTCAAAGCATTTTTGCAAAATATCATAGAGTAATTCACTATGCAAATCGGTTTCATAGACAAATGAAATAGCCTCATTTCGCTCCACTATAGCGCTATAATATTCTTGAAAATAAATGCTGATTTCTTCAATAAATGCTTTCCTTTTCTGAAAAATATAACCTGCAAATTCTGAAAGCTGTTTATTATAAATGTCAAATAATTGATTGGTAGTTGACGCATCGCTCTGTTCTCTATTCTTAAGTAAAGCATTTCGCTGTTCTAACACCTTTTGATATTGAATAGCTTTTTCAAGATAGGTAGCATCTATTTGACTTAAAGCATTATCTATTAATTTACGTCGTTCTTCACTACTTCCTTGTACTATTTTCTGTTCATCTGGCGCTATCATCACACATACAATATGCCCTATGTGTGACGAATATTTTAAAATAGATTGACCATTATATTCAATTCTCTTTTTTTTACCCTTTTGATAGTTTACCACCACCTTTTTGGATGAATCTTGCATTTGAACCATCGCTTCGGTTCTATAAAAATCAGTTTCATATTTGACTAAATCTGCATCTGGTATTAAAAGATAACTTTTGGCAAAACAGCTATTATATATCGCATCTAGTACGTTAGACTTCCCTTGTCCATTAGGTCCTACAATAAAATTAAAGCCATTTAATAGGTTAAATTCTTGTTCAGAGAAATTCTTAAAATTTGTTAGCTTTATTTTACTAATATACATTACCTTTGTGGGCTAATTTATGAAATGGCTTATGGCTACAAAAGTAATAAAAGACAACAATCAAACTACGAAAGCTTCAAAAAGTAATGAAATTAATTACTTAACTGGTAAACCTTTCGACAAAGATCAATATGTATATTGGTATGAATTGGCCTATAAAATCAGACGTTTCGAAGAAATGTCGGGGATGTTATATGGACAACAAAAAATTCGAGGCTTCTGTCACTTGTATATTGGTCAAGAAGCATTAGCTGTAGGTACCGTTTCTGCTACACGTCCTCAAGATAATATGATCACTGCATATAGAGATCATGGATTAGGAATAGCAAAAGGAATTTCTTGTAATGAAGCAATGGCTGAATTATATGGCAAAGCTACAGGTTGTTCAAAAGGGAAAGGTGGTTCTATGCATTACTTCTCTAAAGAGCATAAATTCTTTGGTGGTCATGGTATTGTAGGTGCACAAATTCCATTAGGGGCTGGTATCGCCTTTGCCGATCAATATAGCGGCAATGATAACATCACTACTTGTTATTTTGGAGATGGCGCTGTTTGGCAAGGTGCATTACACGAAACTTTCAATCTAGCTTCTTTATGGAAACTACCTGTAATATTTATTTGTGAAAACAATGGCTATGCTATGGGTACCTCTATTAAAAGAAGTACTAGAGTAATTGATTTTTATAAACTAGGTGAAGTGTATGATATACATAGCGAACAAGTAGATGGAATGAGTTGCGAAGCGGTTCATAATGCTATTGCTCGTAGTGCAGAAAGATGTAGAAAAGGAGAAGGTCCATGTTTCTTAGAAATTAAAACCTATAGATATAAAGGTCACTCGATGTCTGACCCTCAAAAATATAGAAGTAAAGACGAGGTAGAAGAATATAAAAAACTAGATCCTATCGAACAGTTACTTGCAACTATTAAGAAGAAAAAGTGGTTAAATGATGACCACATTCAAGCTTTAAATGATAAAATTGAAGCTGAAGTTGAAGCGAGTGTTCAATTTGCTGAAGAAAGCCCATTCCCTGATAATGAAGAATTATTAAAAGATATTTATGTAGAAGATAATTATCCATTCTTAGTAGACTAAAAACCTTAATAAACAATTAAAATAAAATATAGAATACAATAAATTATGACACAAGAAACAAATGCGTTAGAATCTTTACAAACATTTTATGCGAAACTTGAAGATTTTTATAATAAGAACAAAAATTTAGTATTAGGCGTATCCATTGGATTTATTGCCTTAGTAGGTATTTTGATTTATGGAAAATTAAAATGGTTACCTGAAAGAGAAGCCAGCGCACAAAAAGCAATGTATATCTCTCAATTTTATTTTGAACAAGATTCTTTTAAAATTGCATTAAATGGAGGTAGCCCAATGGCTGGTGCATTAGGATTTAAAAAAATTATCGAAAACTATAGTTTTACAGATGCTGCTAATGTTTCTAAATATTATGCAGGTATTTGCGAAATTCATTTAGCTAAATTCGATGATGCCATCAAACATTTAGAAAGCTATAGTCCTAAAGATGACGTATTAAGAGCAGAAACGAACTCTTTATTAGGTGATGCTTATTCAGAAAAAGGAAACACAGAAAAAGCATTAAATTATTATGCAAAATCTACAGAGTGCACTACAAATAAAATGATAGCTCCTATTATGTGTTTAAAAGCTGGTTTAGCTCACGAAAAATTCAATAAAAAAGAAGAGGCACTTAAATTTTATAATAAAGTGAAGAATGAATATCCATTTAGTGAACAAGCTCAACAAATTGACAAATATATTTATAGAGTTACGGCGTCATTAACCAAATAAACTATTACATTTTAATAAAAATAAGCTGAGTATAAAATCAGCTTTTTTTATAATTTCGATCCTTATAAACATCACGAACATGTCATCAAAACTAAAGAAATTAGGTACTTCTAAAGAAATCATTACACAAAAAAACAATTTTAAAATTGCTATTGTAGTTTCTGAATACTATTTTGACGAAATCAATAAACAATTATTAAAAGGATGCTATGAGACCTTAATCTATAATAAAATTAATCATCAAAATATCTCCATAGAATATGTACCTGGTGCATTTGAGCTAACTAGTGGTGCTCAACTCGTATTGGAAAAGTATAAATCTGATGCCGTGATTACCTTAGGGTGTGTGATTAAAGGCGATACTGATCACGACAAATATATCAATTCGGCTGTAGCAAATGGCTTAACGAATTTATCTATTCAATATAAAAAACCATTTATATTTGGTTTACTTACCCCAAATACCATGAAACAAGCAAAAGAAAGAAGTGGAGGAAAAAAGGGAAATAAAGGTATTGAAGTTGCTGAAGCTTGTTTGAAAATGCTTTTATTAATGCAAAAACTTAAAAAATAAATGAAATTACATACGATAGATACAGGCTATTTTAAATTGGATGGTGGGGCTATGTTTGGAGTGGTGCCTAAAGTAATATGGAACAAGTTAAATCCAGCTGATGAAAAAAATTTATGTACTTGGGCAATGAGATGCCTACTAATTGAAGATGGTAATCAACTGATTTTAGTCGATACAGGCATGGGCGATAAACAAGATGCCAAATTTTTCAGTTATTACGAGCCTTCCTATAAACCCACTATACAAGAAAGCATTGAAAAAGCTGGCTACTCGATGTCGGATATAACTGATGTATTATTGACGCATTTACATTTTGATCACTGTGGTGCAGCCATTTCAAAAAAAGAGGATAAATTATATACCACTTTTCCTAAAGCTACATATTGGAGCAATGAACATCATTGGCAAGCAGCCATTACTCCCAATGCTAGAGAAAAAGCATCCTTTCTAAAAGAGAATATTTTGCCGATTCAGGAAAGCGGACAACTAAAGTTTGCTGATGAATCTACCATCATTAATGAAAACATACAGCTTAAATTGGTGAATGGACATACCGAATCAATGATAATTCCTCATATCAATTATAAAGGAAAAACCATTGTCTATTTAGCAGATTTAATAGCAAGTCAAGCACATATACCTATCTCATATGTAATGGCTTATGATACGCAACCTTTAGTAACACTTCAAGAAAAAGAGCTGTATTTAAAACGTGCGGTTGATGAAAATCATATCCTGTTTTTTGAGCATGATAAATCCATAGAATGCTGTACGGTTGAAATGACAGAAAGAGGTATTCGAGCAAAAGATAGTTTTAACTTGGATCAGCTATAAATAAAAAATACCCACGAAAATCGTGGGTATTTTTTTATAAACTAATAAACATTATTTAGGATTACCATTCTCATCTAGATTCGAACCATCTGAAGAACCATCAGTTGGAGTTCCTTCTGTATTTGACCCGTCTGTTGATTCATTTACATTACCATTATTACCATCTAAATTATCTGTTGAAGTACCTTCATTTTCTGTACTAACCGTAGTAACTGGAATAGGATCTGGTTCTTTTTTGATTTGAATTTTATAACATATAGCTCCTCTACCTGCTTTTGTAGCCTCTACTGGCTCTAAAGAGTTTCTTATTTTTAAATTCTTTTGTGTTTCTAATGCTGCCACAACCGAAATATGTTGTTGTTCAGCAATCGCAAATTGAGATAACATATAATATATAGAATCTTCTTTTGCTTTTACAATGGTTTGAGCTAATTTTAAATTAATCGCAGCTTCTTTTGATTTAATGGCATTCGCAAATGCTTCATTTGCATCTAATACCATTTGATCATAAATAGCTTTTTTAGCATCTTTCTTAGTTTTAGACATAGCTCTTAAGTCTAAAATAAATGGATTTAAAGCTTTTAAGCTGATTTCTGAAAACATTTGACCTTTATAAGATATCAAATCATATTTTTCCATACAATCACCTGCAGGTTTATTTACTAATTGTTGTATTTTTTCTAATCTAAACGCCACATATTTGTCGTATTTTTCCAAACTATCATTAGTAAATTTCTCATCTAATGATTCAATATCTGCTGTAATATCTCTCAAATAAATAGATACGTCAACATCCTGAATGGCTTCGCTCGTTTCATCAAAGTTTACCCCTTGCAATACATCTGTAGTGGCTGGGTCTGTTTGTGCGTAAATAAGGGAAGAGCTAAAAACGGTAAATAGTAATGCTAGAATTTGCCTGTTTAACTTTGTCATTAATAATTTTGGTTGGTTTTGGTAAAACGTTTTTATGGTTAAATATATTATAGCATTAAAATGCGAATATAAAAGTATAGTATTTTTTTTAAAAAACATACTTTTCACTCCTACGATAAAAAAAATAAAAGGTTACTTATTTACACTTGGTTTGTGAATAAATAGTAAAAAGATGACCAAAATTGCAATTAATAATTGTGCGCTAATCGACTCTATTGTTGGGTATATACCAAATAATTCAACTCTAAAATTAACTAATATAGAATGTATAGGTAGATGTCCTGTTTCTTGGAAGGAATGAGCAGCTTTACCGATTAGTATTACTGAAAGTATTCCTAATACTATAGAAGATGCTTTTAATAATAATCTAATAGGGATGTTTTTAGTATAATTAATGAAAATATAGGAAATAATAATAACCACCACTAATGCAGCAATAACTCCACTAATAATAGATAAATGTATATTGCTATCTGCTCCTTTCTGAGCACCTAAAGCACTCAAAAATAAAACACATTCAAAAACTTCCCTTCCTGTTACTATAAATGATAATAATGCTAATCCTTTATAATTATTAGAATCGACTAATGCTTTTATCTTATCATTTACAAATGCTTTCCATTTATTAATCTCTGTATGCTGATGCATCCAAAAACCTAAATATATAACTATAATTACAGCAATTAACGAAACCACTCCTTCAAAAAACTCAATCTTATCCATCCCAATTTCTAATAGTTTTTCGCTGAAAAACCAAGAAATACAACCCACTAATAATGCTGAAATCCAACCAGCATGAACCCAATATAGCGCTTTCTTTACGTGTAAGGTTTTAATCACATTGATGATAATGATTAAAATCAATACCGCCTCAAGTGCCTCTCGAATAATTATAGAAAAACTTAAAAAGAATGACCAAGTATTCGATTTCTTTTCTGAATCTAATAAAATTTTAATCTCTTCTATTACAGAATAACAACTAAATATATCTGCTTGCAATTTACTGTTGGGTACTTTTTTAGAAATATCTTTACGTACCAACATCATCGCTTTTTCAATCTTGTCTTTTAATAGCGGATTTAAGGATTTAATCTGAAGTTCAATAGGCTCTATCCCCTGTAAATAAGCATTAATAGCTTCTTGTTCTGCTAAGGAATAATCTTTATTAATATAAGCCTGATAGGATGCCGATAATCCATTTTTGGCTAATAATAAAAAGTTTTCTTTTTGTTTAGAGGGTGATCCTAATCGTATTGATGCTATCTCTACCTCGTTTGTATCTTTTATCTTTTGTGCAAGCTCTTGATCAGATATTTTAGCTAATTCATCTAAAGAAATCTTATCTACATATTGATTAAAATTCTTTTGAATCGTTACTGAATCGGGTTTATTATGATACATGGATGTCACATAAAATGCTACATCCCATACTTGTGTTTCGGTGAGTTGATCAAATTTGGGCATGGAGGTTCCCTCAATCCCTAATCGTATGGTATTAAATGCATGTAAAGGTGATATGGTTCTCATCCTTTCTCTTTCGTGTAAATTACGTGGAGGTGGGTTTAATCCTACGCCATCTGGTCCATTACCATATCCGTCTGTTCCATGACATCTAGCACAATTAACTGAATAAATCACTTCAGCCTCAGCTAAATTCGGCCAGTTCTTAGGATACGTTATATATCCAGTCTGTTCTATAATCTTGTTTTTTGATTCAGAACATACTTTTATAATATCACTCGAAGATGCTTTTTGATTAACTAATACCGGTATTTGATTTATCTGAGCTAATAATTGTTGATTTGTATCCAGTTTTGCTTGTTTAAATTGCTCCGTTATTTTTGAAGCAAATTCTTTCATCTCTGTATATTCTTGATTATTTACAACATTATGATCTTTTACTGCGGATGGATAATCGCTTGCTAAATAATCTAACAAATGTATTAATTGCTGTATTTTAGTATCATTGGCTTGTGTTACAATACCAACGAATATAAGGAATGCTAAAATTAGTTGCTTTTTCAAAAGCTTATTTAGAATTTGTATAAATAAGGGCAAATGTACTATTTTTTTTAATACTAACAAATAAAAAAAGCAAGATGATTATTACCATCTTGCTCTATTTTGATTTGTAGTTAAAAATTACTCTATTAATGTAACCGAACCTGAAAGTACTTTTTTAGTACCATCAAAATAAGTTACTTCAAATTGATAGGTATATGATTCTAACGGAACTACTTCTCCTTTATACCTTCCATTCCAACCTTGACCTTGTCCATTTTGTTGTGATGGATTCACATATATTTGTTCACCAAATCTATTCCATATAGTCACAGCTACATTTTTAGCTCCTAATATTTGGAAATCAAATGTTTCATTTTTACCATCTCCATTTGGTGAGAATACCGTTGGAATAAATACTGCTCTATCTTGTCTTACATAAATAGTAATCGTATCCATTGCTGTACATGAATCTGAATTCATCGCAATTACAGTATAGAAGGTATTATCACTTGGTGCACTACTTACCGAATTACATAATGGTGTACTAATACAATTAACTAAATCGATTGGCGTCCATTCATAATTTATAATTGGCAATATTGAAGTGGTGGTTGCATTAAGTGTTACCACATCTCCCCTTCCAATTACTTGGTCGGATGTGCTTAAGTCAACCGTAAATCCTTCAGGTGCAGTAATAGTTGTAGTTTGGAATTCGCTACATCCGTTTACATCTCTAACTTCAATACTATAGGTTCCTACTCCTAAATTAGCAAATACGTTTGAGCTTTGTGCTATTCCATTTAAGAAATAGGTATAAGGTGCCGTTCCTCCTGATGCCAATATACTGATACTTCCATTGGTGCTCGATGCACAAGTGCTATTAATAGTAGTAACAACAATACTTAATGGAGTATTTGCACTTATTACTACTGAATTAATATGTATACAACCCTTACTATCAGTTACCGTAACAGTATAGGTTCCAGCTATTAATCCTGAAGCAATATTTGTGATTTGAATTGGAGTGGTACTCCATGCATAAGAATATGCAGGAGTTCCTCCATACACATCTATTTCTGCAAAACCAGTATTACCGCCACTACAATTTGGCGCAACTCCCGACATATTTGAATAGATACTATCTGGCTGAGTAACATCATAACTTGCAATAACAGCACATGCGTTAGAATCAGTTACAGTGATGATATAATTTCCAACACTTAATCCAGTTAGATCTTCAGTTATAGAACCATTACTCCATACATATGATAAAGTACCTACTCCTCCTGAAACGATAGTTACATCAATGGATCCACTAGCATTATTATAACAGGTTAAATTATTAACTAATCCCGAAAGCACAATTGGTGCTGGCTCTAATAATGTTGCACTTGATGAAACACTACATCCATTAATATCAGTAACTGTTACACTATATCTTCCAGCAACTAATCCATCAATTAAAAATGTATTTTCAAAATTGCTCCAACTATATGTGTATGGCATTGTTCCTCCTGCCACATCAGCTGTGATCATTCCATCATTTAAACCATTACAAGTAGGATTAACTGGTATCAATGATAAGGATACTGGTGCTGGTTCCACTATTACAAATGTGTTACTCACAGTACAATTATGTGCATCAGATACTGTAACAGTATATGTTCCTCCTGATAAAGCTGTTAAATCTTCTGTAATTGCTCCAGTATTCCATACATATCTATATGGTACAATACCTCCATTTACATCAATATCTATTCTTCCATTTGAAGCTCCACTACAAGTCACTTGATCAACTAATGAAGTAATAATTATGGTATCCGGCTCTGATAATACAATGGTATCATATGCTACACAATTAAGGGCATCATTTACTAAAATGACATACGTCCCTGCTGTATTTCGGATAATATCTTCTGCTGTAGTAGTGGTGCCATCTGGTAATAACCAATTATAACCATAAGTAGGTGTACCACCCGTTACTGTTATATCAATGTATCCACTACTATCATTATGACATCTTAAATTATCATGTGTATTATTAATTAATAAAGGCAATGGATCTAAAACTCTAGCTGTATCTACGTGAGAACAACCCACAAAATCAGTTGTAGTAAGAATATATACTCCAGAGCTGATTGGATTTAAAAATGAACTTGTACTGCCAGTGCTCCATAAATAAGTATATGGTGCAGTACCTCCTGTAGGAGCAGTAGTGATATAACCATCACTGCCACCATAACATCTTGGACTTGTAATGGCAAAGTTTGGATTTATTGGTGCTGGACTTGAAATTATACCGCTTGCTATAACTTGACAGCCATTAAAATCTGTAGCTAATACACTATAAGTTCCTACTCGTTGATTAAAAATAGTATCCCCTAGTACAAAACTCGACCAGAAATAATTATATGGTGCTGTACCTCCTGATGCAACAACACGAGCAGAACCATCTGTTCCACCATAACAAGTAACATCATGTGTATTGACTGTTGCAACCAATGGTGCTGGTTCATTGATTGTAAAGCTTTGTGAACTACTACAACCATTAAAATCAGTTACTGTTACTGTATAAGTACCTGCAAGCATAAAAGTGATGTTACGATTTGTTGAACCATCACTCCACATATATGTATAACTAGGTGTACCTCCACTAACATTTATATTTACTGATCCTGTAGCTCCTCCTGAACAACGAACATCAGTAATAGTTCCTGTAATTAAAATGGCAGTAGGCGAAGTAATTGTAACACTATAGTTTGTTGTACACAAATTAAAATCAGTAACCGTTGCTGAATAAATTCCTGCAGCAAGGCTAGTTCTATCTTCATTTGTATCTGCATCATTCCATAAATAAGTATATGGTGCAGTTCCTCCAGTTACAGTTAAATCTATAGCACCAGTACTAATGCCTGCACATAATAAGTTAGTACTAGTATGGGTTACGTTTATTGGAGCAGGCTCTAATAATCTAGTTGTATCTCTTAATGTACATCCATTTGCATCTGTAATGATTACAGTATATAATCCTGCATGTAAACTATTGATATCTTCTGTATTTTCAAAAGTGTTCCATAAATAATTATACGGTAATGTACCTCCAGTTGTGGTTAAGTCTATACTTCCATTTGTTCCACCAAAACAAGTTGGATTTGTAGGAATGATTAATGTACTTAATGGTGCAGATTCGATAATCGTAAAGTCGATAGGTCTTGTACAGCCATTTGCATCAGTAATAGTAACTGAAATTGGTCCGCCTGCCAATGAAATTCTATCTTCTAAAATAGATCCATCACTCCATAAATAAGTATAAGGGGCTGTTGCTCCAAATACGGATAAACTAATTGTTGCATCTGCTCTACCTGCACAAGACACATTGGTTTGAGAGGTAATGATATTAAACGAATCAGGTTGTGTAATGGTAGCTGTTAAACTATCTGCACACATATTGGTATCATTTATCAAAACACTATAGGTACCAGGAGATAATCCAATTCTATCTTCAGATGTAATCGCATCATTCCATAAATAAGTATAAGGGGCAGATCCACCACTTACTGTAACATCTATAACACCATTACCCGCATTATAACAAGTAATATTCGTACTAGTAAAAGATACATTTAATCTAGCTGGCTCTGTTAAAGTGTATGTGCCATTTGTACTACATCCATTTGCATCTGTAATAATAACCGTATAAGTTCCAGCACTTATAGCTGTTAAATCTTGAGATGCACTTCCATTAGACCATAAATAAGTATAAGGCGATGTACCTCCATTAACTGTGACATCAATGTTACCTGATAAGCCACCATGACAAATTGGATTAGTTGCTATCGCAGAAGCTGATAATACTAAAGGTTCATTTATTGTTTGCGATATAGATGTATTACATCCATTAGCATCCGTCACAGTCACAGAATATGTAGCAGCAGGAATATTTATTTGATCTTCGTTCGTTGATCCATTTGACCATAAATAGGTATATGCTGGAGTACCACCATTTACTGTAATATCTATAAATGCTGTATTACCTCCATTACATCTTACATCTTGGAATCCTGCTATATTCAAAAATAAAGCTGCTGGTGTAGTTATAACTTGTGTGAATGTAGTTGAACAATTATTAAAATCTGTTACGGTTAATGTATAAGTACCTGCAGCTAATGAATCTATATCATCTGTAAGTTCACCATTGCTCCATGTGAATATATATGGTGGCGTACCTCCGTGTGCACTAGTATATATTGAACCAGTAGTACCTCCACTACATAATCCATTTGCTAGTGAATCTAACGAAATAGATAATGCACTTGGTGAACTAATAACTACATTCAGTATATTTTGACAGCCTCTAGAATCTCTTGCTATAACATTGTATGATCCTGCATTTAATCCGCTAAATGTTGGTGAAGATCCAAAACTAATTCCATCTATAGAATATGAAAAAGGACTTACTCCGCCATAAGCGTTTACAGTAATTGTACCATCAGTATTACCAGCACAACTTACATCAGTTTTACTCACTAATGTATCTTGCAATACATATGAATTATTTATAGTGATGCTTAATGTATCCGTACATAAATGCGCATCTATTACTTGTAATAAATATGTACCAGCACCTAAACCATTAAATGTAGTACCAGGCTGATAAGCTCCTCCATTTATAGAATATTGATATGGTGAAGTCCCTCCACTTGCATTTACCGTAATTTGTCCATCATAAATTCCACCACAACTTGCATCTACTTTTGTCGCTGTAATATCTAATAATGTAGGTTGTGTAATAATAACAGGATTTCCAGAATAATAAGAATAACATCCATTAAAATCTCTTACATAAATATAATATGTACCCGTATCTAACCCTGTAAAACTATTAGATGCTTGTACTGTTGATCCACTATCTACAGAGTAAGAAATTGGAAACGCTCCTCCACTTAACGAAATAGTAATACTAGCGTCACTTGCATTGAAACAAGATACATTTGTTGAGCTAACTGAACTAACAGTTACTGATGGTGCAACTGTTATTAAAGCTCCACCTAAAAAGCCTGAACTTCTATTACATCCATTTGAATCGGTAATCGAATTAAATGTATAGGTTGTAGTTGAAGTTGGACTTACATTTATAGAATCTCCATTTCGAATACCTGATAATGTAAATACTGAAATTCCATCTGTATATTGAATTGAATAAGGAGCTGTTCCACTTGTAAAATCGAAATACAAGAAGGTATTACCACCAGGACAAATTGTAGCAGTTCCTGAAATATTTCCATTTGGTAATTGATTTACAACAACTGTAACTGGTAAACAAATTGTATTATTACATATACCTTCTGCTCTTACAAAATAAGTTGTTGTAACTATTGGAGATACAGATATAGAATTTCCCGTTCCTTCACTTATCCCTCCACATGAAACACTGTACCACGAAAAAACATCACCAGGTGCAGTTCCAAGTGATCCACCAACTTGTGTAAGTGTTACTGAAGTACCTGGACATATTGTAGTGTCAGAAACAGATATCGAAGTGGGAATAATATTTAAAGTATATACATTTACAGTTGTAGTAACACATGTTGTAGTATTACAAGTACCTTCTGCTCTAGCAAAATATGTAGTATTTGTTGATGGTGAAACGGTAATATTTGTACCAGTTCCAATTAATGTTCCTCCACAAGATCCAGTATACCAATTCCAAGTTGCACCTGTACCTAAACTACCACCAACTATACTTAAAGTAGTCGATTGACCATCGCAGATTGTAGTAGTTCCAGCAATTGAACTAGCTGGTGAAGAAAGAGTATTTACATTAACAGTAACTGATGCACATGTTGTAGTATTACAAGTACCTTCATACCTTACAAAATAAGTAGTGGTTGATGTAGGACTAAATGTTACTGGATTACCTGTTGCAGCTAAGGTTGTGCCACATCCTCCAGTGTACCATCTAACCACAGCACCAGTTCCAATTATTCCACCTATAGCAGTAAGAGTAGTACTACCTCCACTACAAATACTAGTAACCCCAGTAATACTTGTAGGATCAACACTAGAAGTATTTACAATTACAGTAATACTTGCACAACCAGTTGTGAAACAATTATTGATTCTACGCACAAAATAAGTAGTTGTTGTACTTGGCGAAACATTTAAAGTATTACTAGAAGTAGATGCGATTAAAGTCCCTCCGCAACTACCCGTAAACCACTGATATGTAACTGGATCACCTATAGTACCTCCTGATGCAGTTAGTGTAACAGTTGTACCAGAGCAAATCGGACTAGGAGATGCAGTTAATGAAATAGGTGTTGTACCAGGCACTTCATATGTGATTATCATATAAGGCTTATTTACATTTGAATGCCCATTCCAATGTAAAATTTCATCATTATCTGGACCAAATGCATCTGAGTGTGACTCTGGAGCTAAGTCAAATGACGCTACAACCCAATTTTGTGCTAAACATGCAGTTACTCGTGCTGTAGAAAAATTATTAAAACTTTTAAGTCCATTAGATTCGTTATAGTCTGTACATCCGCCCCCACAAATACCCCAAACATCCCACCTATTAATAACTAGACCTGTTCCGTCAATATTTGAATAATTTGTAGCACAAGAAGTTGGAATAGGGTCAGTATTAAATGGATCGTATGCTTGATAATACCATTGTAATTGATTATCATCATTTCTGTCATTCTCAAAATTATATTGATAAATTCGCATATCAGCTTGATAAATACAAGAATTATCTGGAATAGATGTAATATTAAACTCCATATTGCATTGAAAAAAATCATTTGAAAATGTTCCGTCTTCAAAACCAATTCTTAATTCATCATCATAACAACCACCACCATCATCTTGTGATTCAGTCCACCAAGTCGAATTATTAGGATAAAAATTTACAGTAGGATCTATAATAATTGGATAAATTGTATTAGCATCTTGTAGCCATTTTGCAGGTACCAAAACTTGTACAGTAACTATATTTCCGACTTGTTTAAGATAATAATCACCAATAATATCTTTATCATCTTCAGTTTTATTTTTAGCCTTATATTTAGGTACTTCATAAGAAAAAATTACATTTGATTTTTCATCAAATATTTCTAATCTATTATATCCTTTATCTTTAGATACTTTTTTAGCTATATATCCATTAGGTAATTCTATCTCTTCTGTAAATGAAACATACTTTGTATTAAATGGAATAGATGATATAAATGTATTATTAGCAATTATATAATCAGATTCAAATCCTTCACCATTCTGTTGAATAGTATTAATAATATTAACATCTGAAGTAGGATATGCTAATTTGTTATTGCTGATTTTTGTTGCATTATTAAATGTTGATAATTTTGATGTTTTTAAAATATTTAAAGATGGATCTATATATTCAATTCGTTTATTTTTCCATAATTCAATTATATGATTATCTGTATTAATTTTAATATTACCTTCATTATTCATTGGAAATTCAGTCGTGA
>CANHVE010000017.1 GCA_947464015.1 Saprospirales bacterium
ACTCAGCTTCGTCGTAGTCTCACGACTACGATGCGGTGATAATAAATTTTCAAATTTATATTTAATAAAAATAAACTCAGCTTCGTCGTATTCTCACGACTACGATGCAGTGATAATAAATTTTCAAATTTATTATTTAAAAAATCAACTATTAAAGATGCTTTAATCTTCTGCTTCGTCATAGTCTCATGAATACGACGAATAAAAAGAAACAAATCAATTTACCTTTAGGAATTTTATTTCTTAGGTGACCAAGGAATAATTCGGGATACTTGAGATTTATAATTTTCAAAATCTGTTCTGCTTTCAGACAATCGTTTTTCTTTCATCGGTATCGAAGCAAATACAAACATTAATATCATCCCGATAGCTCCTAATCCAGTCCACAACGGAGCCCCTACTCCAAGACCAATACAAGCGATTCCTACCCAAAACAACATTTCTCCTAAATAATTCGGATTACGAGTATAATTCCATATTCCATCGCGAATGCAAGTGCCTTTTACTCTACTAGTATCAAATCTACTTTTGTATAAAGTATTATCTGCAAACAACTCAAAAAATACTCCCACCAGTGCAATCATATTCCCTAGAATCATCAATACATTCATTTCTTTTGCTATACCATCATACAAATAAAATAAAGCACTCATGCTTGCAAATACGATCAATGTTGGATATAAGTGTATCGCTAAAAAATTAATCGGCTGAAAATACTTGCCAAATTGTTTTCTGAAATTGACATAACGCCAATCTTCATGTTCCCATCCCGGCCAACTTCTATACCAGTTATGCGTTAAACGCCACGACCAAAAACTCACCGTAAAAGCACTTAGATAATGTATAAATTGCCAACTGTCATTCGATTCGAACCACCAAGCCAAAATAAAATAAAAAGGTATAACCGACCAGTAGGCATCATATACACTGCTATTCTTTTTATATAAAGAAAAGATAAAGGTTACCAATGTCATCACTAAATCAGCAACTAAGAATCGACTAATTGAAGATTCCATTGGAATGAATTGATAAGAGATATAACCGCTTAATCCGATTATGATATAGATCATTGTTATGCTTAAAAAAGGTTTTTTATGTTGACTCATAAGTGGTGTGGTTGATAATGATTTAATTCAAGAATTTTATCTTGAAAAATGGGATATTGATGCAAATCATCTGCTAGAATACGTTTTACTTTTGCCATTTTAATGACTAATCCTTTTGCATGTTTATCCTCATCGTGAGTAGATACGATATACTGAGGTTTTAATTTGCTGGTTAAATGCTGTAAGCCTTCAATACCAGGCGATACCGTGCCTCCTAAATAAAAGGGCAACTTGAAATAATTAAACGGACTAATCATTAATTTCAAAGGCTTATCCAATTGTATTTTTTCGTTGCTTATATAATAACCATGTGTTGCTAAAAACAAAGATTCTGTATCATCACTTAATAAAAAAGCATCATAAATAGGATCGATTTTACGTGCTGTAGGATGCCAATCTATTTTAACTCCGTGTAAAGTGATGCTTGTAAGTTGCTTGCCCATGGCTATCACCGTAGCTTGTGGCAATAATTTTTGTACTTGTTTCTCAATCGAATCAGGGACAATCAACTTCGTTGGATTTAATTTCAATAAGGTTTGTGGATGATAATGATCGGGATATTTTTGTGTGATTAACACCACATCATAAGTTGGTAATTGCTCGTACGACAAGGGTTTGCTTCTATGCCATTGGGTATTAAACCAAGGGAAATAATCGATTTCAACTCCTTCTAACCACGGGTCGACCAATAAACGCAATCCATTCATTTGAATGAACCAACTATTATCCATATTTAGTCTTTGTATAATCATACTAATTTAATATCGAAAGTACTTGAATTTTATCTAAGATAATTTGGTTTTTCAAAGCCTCTATATCACTAAATTTTACTTCATCTCTGATTCGATCTACAAATTCTATTTTCAATTCTTCTCCATAAATTTCTTTATCAAAATCGAAAATATTTACTTCAATAGTCATGTTCATTCCATCTACAGTTGGTCGTTTACCAATATTCATCATCCCTTTATAAACGAATTCTTTATAACGTACTTTTACTGCATAAACACCATAAGCCGGTATAAGTTTAGTTTCTTCTGGACTATTGATATTAGCTGTAGGAAATCCAATAGTTCGTCCTAATTGTTTACCTTTTTTAATGATCCCTTGCAAGGTATATTCATGTCCTAATAATATAGCTGCTTCTTTAACATTCCCTGCATTTAAAGCCTTTCTAATTTTAGTGCTACTTACATCAATTTCGCTCACTACTTGTTTAGGAATTTCATCTACTTCATATGAATACTTACTTTTAAATTTTTGCAAATAATCAATATTTCCTATGCGGTTATTTCCAAAATGGTGATCATAGCCAATGACAATTTTTTTAGGATGAAATTTATGTACTAAAAAATCGCTGATATAGGCCTCTGCACTGAGATTAGAGAATTCTCTTGTAAAGGGAACTACTACTATATTTTGTACGCCATATTTTTGTAATAAGGCTATTTTTTCATCTAGTGTACTAATTAATTGTAAAGATTTATCATCCGGACGTAAGAGCAAACGTGGATGTGGATGAAAGGTAATGACTACGCTCTCCCCTCCTATTTTTTGAGCTTCTTCTTGAATGTGTTTTAAAATAGATTGATGCCCTTGATGCACCCCATCAAATGTACCAATAGTAATCACTGCATTTTTAATGGGCAGTGGTTTTTCTATATTTCTATATACGATCATGTCCTAATGTATCATTAATAAATTCAATTAATACGTCAAGATTCCAAGCATTTTCTATGGTAAAATCACCACATGCGGTTCGTCGCAAAGATGATAAATAAGCGCCACTATGTAAGGCTTTTCCATAATCATAAGCCAAGGAGCGAATATAAGTACCTTTACTACAATGTACCTCAAAAGCAATATTAGGTAATTGATGAGTTACAATTTTAAAATCATGTATCACAATACTACGAGCAGCTATTTCTACTGTTTTACCTTCACGAGCGCTATGATATAAGGCTCTACCGTCTTTTTTTAGTGCCGAATAAATGGGTGGTATTTGTTGAATCTCTCCAATAAATGCTTCTGTAGTTTGATCTAATAAAGGTGTATCTATATGATTCGTATCAAAGCTTGCATCTACGGGTGTTTCTAAATCATATGAGGGTGTAGTTGCTCCAATATAAAAAGTGCCTGTATATTTTTTTTCTAAGGCTTGTAAATGATCAATTTTTTTGGTCATTTTACCCGTACATATAATCAATAGGCCTGTTGCTAAAGGATCTAATGTTCCTGCATGTCCCACTTTTATTTTAGGAAAACTTTTTTTTAAGGCATACCTGATTTTATTCACTACATCGAATGAAGTCCATTCAATTGGTTTATCAACCAATAAAATAGCACCTGCTTCAAAATCAATAGCAGCATCATGTGAGGGTGTGATTAATGTTGGTTGTGTTTCGATTATACTATTCCGAATTTTTGAATAGCAAAGATAATAAGTAAAATGATTCCAATAAAAATTCTATAGAATCCGAAAATGGCAAAACCATATCTATTTAAAATTCCTATAAAGGATTTTATAGCAATGATGGCTACAATAAATGCTATTACATTTCCAATAAGCAAAATATTAATATCTGAATGTACTATACCAAATTCTTTATGGAATTTATACAATTTATAAACGGTAGCCGCAAACATGGTTGGCACAGCTAAAAAAAACGAAAATTCAGCTGCTGTTTTTCTATTTAAATTTTGACTTAAACCTCCTATGATAGTAGACGCACTTCTACTCACGCCAGGAAATAAAGCTAAGACTTGAAAGGCTCCAATTTTAAATGCACTTAGATAATTTACATCTTTATCTATAGATGTATTTTTATTTTCATTCGCCTTAAAAAAATTATCAACATACAATAAAACTACTCCACCCACAATCAATGCAATCGAAACTCCTACTGGATTTTCAAGCCATTGATCGATATAATCACCAAGCAATTTACCCATAATAGCAGCTGGAATAAAAGCGATAAAAAGTTTAATATAGAATTGAAACGATTTGAAAAAATCTTTATAGTATAAAACAACCACCGCTAAGATGGCTCCGAATTGAATCCCAACTTCAAATAATTTAGTAAACGGATTCTCTGCAATGCCCATAGCATCTGATGCTAATATCATATGTCCGGTAGATGAAACAGGTAAAAACTCTGTCAATCCCTCTATGATAGCTAAAATGATAGCTTGTATAAGACTCATTAGGAAGCAGAAGTATCGTTAGAATCAGCAGAAGAAGGATAAAATATGGCAACAATTTCAACTATAAAGCCTAATAAAACTACCATAGGTGCAATCGTAATACGACGAGCACTATAAATTTCTTCTTTAGGGAATACAGCAGGATCAGTTGTAGCACCTCCACTCATCAATACAAAGCCTAGTGCTATCAAAATCAACCCAGCTAACATAATGATATAGTTCATTTTACCAAACATGAATAAACTTTGATCTTTACTATTTTTTAAACTAGGTGTACTAAAGGTACTTGAACTAGTAGTCGCTTTAGTATTCGTACTGGTGCTTTTTACTTCTGGTTTATTTATTTTAGCCATAAATGATTATTCGTTATAACAACAAAGTTAAGGTATATTCTACAAATTTGGAAGCGCTTAGTCTTTTTTGTAAAATTTTATCATAGTTGGGTAATCCCATTTTTTTATCAGGGATTCCAAGATAGTATGTAGTCTTTTCTCTTTAATAGGAGCAGTTTTAGCCGATTCAATCCAATTCGAAAAATAATGTTGATGCGATTTAGTTAAACTAAAAAAATAGTCTTTTGCTGCTGAATCAAGCTCTATACAAGCCAACAAATCAGGATGTATGATTTTTTCTGCGGCATCTTCCTCAATTTCTACATGTACCTTATCTCCCACTTTTTTGGCTAATAGCTTACGTATATTCGCATTTAATGGCAAAATGAATTCTTGTTCGCCTAAAGGCCACAAAGCGATTTGTTTGATAGCTACTGCATCGATAGTTCCTTTTACCCGAAATGCTTTTTTATATCCTTTCTTCAGTTGATTAGCTTGCTCCGCATCAATGGGAATATAAGTCCAAGAGGTCTTCTCTCCTTTTTGTTGATACTTTTCTAAAACAGCTTCGAATTTTATTTTCATTTGGTGCCTTCAATTCGTTTTTTAAAATTATTCATGGTATTGGTTGGTATATCTACTATAAACATATTGACAATCCAGGCTGGGACTCCAGCTGTTTCATTGTATGCACCGGTTTCACAGGTTGAAGTAGTTGCGGTTACTTTAGTGAATTTCCAATAGCCACTCGAAATAGTCATACGAATAAAATCTTTATTTTCAGGCAAATAATTTGGTACCGCAGTATAATTTACAAGTATTTCATTATCCGTAGTGGTTTTAGTCATTTTATAAATCAACTCTCTATTCTTCATCGGAAAAGGAAATTTAACTTCATAACGCGTATACCAAACATTATCACTTTCCTTTTTTAATAACTGACTAGCAGGTATTTCCGACATCCATGTATGTTGTTCTTCTACTTTGAAATATTCATCAAACACCTTATTAAATGGGGCATTCATAGGGCAATTGACTTTGATTTTTTTAAAGGGTTTTCCTATATCTGCTGTATATGCTTTAACTGTACCCATAGACTTTTCGAGCTTCCAAACATCTGCTGCTGAAATACTACATACGAGAAAAATAATCATTATTATTTTCAAAGTAAATTATTTTATTTGTATTTGAGTAGTTTGAAATAAAGGATCATTTGATTGATTTCCTAGTTTAAGTGTGTAAGTCATTTGCTCGATTTCCAATTGATGTGTATCTGCATTATACCAAGCTAAATCGCTTACTGGTATTGACATATGAATAGTTTGTGTTTCTTGTGGTAAAAGAAATACTTTTTCAAATCCTTTCAATAATTGAGAAGCTCTGTCTATTTTAGATTGTTCAAATCCAACATAACATTGTATTACTTCGGCACCTTGTCTCTGCCCTACATTTTGAATTATACAACTCAGCTGAATGGTATCAGTACTGCTATAGATTTCTTTATCGGTATGCACTTGACTAATTTTAAACTGGGTATAACTCAAGCCATATCCAAATGCATAACGTGCTGCTGTATGTGTTTTATTTAATAGCGTATAGCCATGATAATAATCGTAATTGACAGTGCTTCTAAACGAATTAAAATAGGGCAAATCAGCCTCTTGTTTAGGAATACTAAATGGTAATTTACCACTTGGATTAACATCCCCAAATAGTATTTTCACCAAGGCATTAGCTCCTTCCATGCCACTATAAAATGTATGTAATATCGCCGCCGTTTTAAGTTCCCATTCTTCTACGGTAATCACACTTCCTCCACTTAAGCAAACAATTACTTTATCAGAAATAGAGCTAATATCTTGAATGGTTTGAATATCATTTTCATGTAAATGCAAATATTTTTTATCTCCTCCTAATCCAAATAATCCGGTATGAGTCGCCATATTTTGTTTATCGGGATTCAAACTATCACGTAGTTTACCCATATTGATAAATTCTCCTTCATCTTCAAAGGTATTCCCTGCTAAAACGAGAATGGCATCCGCCTCTATACATAATTGTTTGGCAGCAGCTAAATCTTTTGATGCGATAAAATGTACTTGTGTATTGCCACTCACATAGTTGGTCAATGCCTCGTGCATCGAAACGATATAAGGAGGAATCACATTGCTACTTCCTTTATCGCCTGTTTGTATTACATTCGTCAATGAACCTGTTACGATAATATGTTTGCATCTATTCAGTTGTAAAGGCAAAATTTCCTGCTCATTTTTCAACAACACAATTCCTTCTTCTGCTACTTCACGAGCCAACTGAATATGATTGGCGCAAGCCACTAAATTTTTGGGGAATATTTTATGAGATGCAATCGTTTCTTTTTCAAATTGTAATTTCGTATAAATAATCGGTTTAATTAATGCATCAATCGTCGATTCTGTTATTCGATTTGATTGAATAAATTGTTTAATATTTTTATAACTATAATATTTTGGACTAGGCATTTCAATATTGGTTTGCGCTTGAATACCATTATAGGTATTAAACAAACCAAATTGCCAATCGGTACTTACATATCCTTTAAATCCCCATTGTTGGCGGAGTATTTCATTTAACAAATAAGCGTTTTCACCACAATATGCTCCATTTACTTTATTGTAGGCACTCATCACTGATGCTGCTCCAGCTTGTATGATTTTCTTGAAATGGGGCAAATAGACTTCGTGTAAACTGCGTTCATCAATTTGAATATTCCCTCCAAATCGATTGTTCTCCATGCTATTTAAGGCAAAGTGTTTGACACATGCCTGCACTTGATTAGATTGCAATCCCTGCATTAATGCTAAACCCATCTCGCCCACTAGATAAGGATCTTCTCCATAAGATTCTTGTGCTCTTCCATTGGCTGGATGACGTAATAAATTGACACAAACTGCAGAAGAATAGTTGCCTCCTAAGGCTCTAATTTCTTCACTCATCGCAATACCTACTCTATGTTCTAATGATCTATCCCAAGTTGCTGCACGTGCAATGCTTACCGGGAAAGCAGTTGCTCCTTTATAAAAACTCACCCCACGTGGGCCATCCATAAACGCAACACTAGGAATCCCTAACTTTTTATTTCCTCCCATCGTAACTGGAATCAATTTGCGCGTAAACATAAAGCTTAAAGCAAATCGATTGATTCCTCGACCACTCATTTCAAACACCTTTTGTTTTAAATGCATTTGATGGATGATATTATCGGTCTGTAGGGCAATACTATCAATGCTTTGCGCATAGCTTGAACAGCCTAAAAAAATGATAATCGCAATTAATATTCGATTTAGTTGGAACATAATTATGCTTCTAATAATGTTTTTCGAATAGATAATTGCCAACCTTTATATAGTTTATCTGCTTGCTCTGTTGACATACTTGGATGATAAACACTCGTATTGGATTGTTGAATCAATTCATTCAGTTGATAATATCCTACCGCTAATCCGGCTAAATAAGCAACACCCAATGCGGTTGTTTCGATGATAGGTGGACGAACGACTCTGGTTTGTAGGATATCCGATTGAAATTGCATCAACAAATCATTATTACTCGCCCCTCCATCTACACGTAATTCTTTTAATTGAATATGGGCATCTTTTTCCATCGATTCAATCACATCTTTGCTTTGATAGGCTAGAGATTCTAAAGTTGCTCTACAAATATGTGCTTGGGTAGTTCCTCTATGTATTCCATAAATAGCGCCACGTACATTCATATTCCAATAAGGTGCTCCTAGTCCTACAAATGCGGGCACTACATATACTCCATCTGAGTCTGCTACACTGGCTGCTAATGCTTCAGATTCTGATGAATGCGTAAAAAAAAGTAAACCATCTCTTAACCATTGAATCGCTGCACCTGCAATAAAAACACTACCTTCGAGTGCATAGGTAATCTCTCCATGTAAGCCCCATGCAATTGTGGTTAATAAGCCATGATTCGATTGCACCATTTGTTTGCCAGTATTCATCAACATAAAACAGCCCGTGCCATAAGTGTTTTTAGCCATTGCTGTTTCAAAACAACATTGACCAAATAAGGCCGCTTGTTGGTCGCCTGCAATCCCTGCAATAGGAATAGCAACTCCATCGGTTATAGTAGTATCTGTAGTTCCATATAACGCTGAGGAATCACAAACCTGAGGCAACATAGAGGCTGGAATTTCTAATGCTTCTAATATTTTAGTATCCCAACATAAATCAACGATATTATACATCATAGTGCGGGAAGCATTGCTATAATCAGTGATATGCAATTTCCCTCCTGTCAACTTCCATATGAGCCAAGTATCTATAGTACCAAATAACAAATCGCCTTGCTTGGCTTTTGCTGCTGCCCCTTCTACATTTCTCAATATCCAATGCAACTTAGTTGCACTAAAATACGAATCGATTAATAAGCCCGTATGCTTTTTAGTGTAGGATTCCCAGCCATCAGCCTTCAGTTTATCACAGATACTTGCGGTGCGTTTATCTTGCCAAACAATGGCATTATAGATAGGTATTCCGCTGTGTTTATCCCATACCACGGTAGTTTCACGTTGATTGGTAATGCCAATCGCTGCAATTTGATTCGTGCTAAGTTGTGCCGAGGCGATTGCATTTTTAATTGTTTGTAATTGGGTTTCCCAAATTTGTAATGCATCATGTTCCACCCACCCTGGATGAGGAAAATGTTGGGTAAATTCTTCTTGTGCTTTTGAAATTATAGTAGACTGCTGATCAAAAATAATACTTCTACTACTAGTGGTTCCTTGATCAATGGCTAAAATATATTGATTCATATAGTAATTTTAAATCGATTTTTGTGTATTTAATACTTCGTGTTCTTGATATTTCGAAAATAATAGCAATCCCAGAATAGCTGCTAAAAAAGCTACGATTGCTGTTAATCTAATACCTATATAGCTCGTTCCTTGTCCAATAGGAATCAATGCAAATAAAATAAAATTAGATATATGTACACCTAATTTCATCATCACTGTTTTGATAGAGAAATATAAAGCGGCATTATAATTTCCATCTTTTTCTTTTGTATATTCAATCAAATCACTCATCATGGCATTGGGTAATATGCCAAAACTAGCTAAAGGAAAAATAATAACCAAACCTAATAAAGCTAGTTGAAAGGTGGCAGATAACTGAAATTGTCCTAAGAAAAATATCAGTAGAAAGGATACAGCTAATAAAATATAACTTCCTTGTTGTAATTTTTTCTTCCCGACTTTCTTACTTAAATAATTGATTGGAATATACATGATAAAACTCCCTATCAATACGCATAAACCAATCAAACTCGTATAGGCTTCTGGCATTTTTAATAAGCTAACTACATAATATACTAAACAAACACTAATCGTATTGGATGCTAACCAATAGATAGTATCTGAACAAACAAAATAGGCGAAGTTTTTATCTTGAAAAGCGATGCGAATAGATTGCAATAAAGGCTTTTGTTCATTTAATGCATCCTGTTTTCTAGTATATTTATTTTCGTTAATAAATACAATTGGAATGAGCATCAAAAGGAATCCTACAAAAGCAAAAAGAACGATTGATATTTGAAACGCATGTAAACTACTTACTTGTTTCTCTAATAAACTTTTTAGAAAATAGACTGAATTCCCAATTAAAAAACCTAATGCCCAAGTGATAGAAATGTAGGTATTAATTTGTAATCGCTCTTCGGGGCTTCTTCCCAAATCATTGATTAATGCATTATAAGGAGTCATATACATAGCCCACGAGATATAGAAAATAAACAAACTACAAGCAAACCAAAGTGCATTCAGTAAGGAAGTATGTGCTACTGGTGGAAGAAATACTAATACAGATGAAATAGCAAAAGGAAAAATACCAAGTAGCATATATTTTTTTCTTCTACCAATGGCACTTTTATCTGAATCACTTTTGGCAGCCACTATAAAATTAGATAAGGCATCGGGTATAAAACTACTTAAGACAATAGCGCCTAAAAGTGTAAACAATCCAAATATATTTAAATGCTCTATAAATAAAGGGAATTCGGTATGACCTTGAGATATAGGTGGACTATAAAAATAAGTCACACAATTGCAAACTGCAAAACAAGTCAGCGACCAACCCAATTGACCTAGTGCAAACAAGATAAAAATAAATTTAGATGGACGTTCCATGCTTTGCATACACGAACATACTAAAAATATATTAGTAATTACTAAAATTGATTGCAATACTAAAATAGCATAGAATTCGTTACTAGGGTTATCAATCAATTGTAAAAACAAATGCTCTTTATACACAGAAGTATATGAATAACAATTTGGTATATACTTTGTAATCCCGCATTTTATAAATAACTTCGTAACTCATAAATACTTTGTATGAATAAATTATTTTTAGCTTGTATCGTTTCTTGTTCTATACTATTCTCTAGTTGTTATGCGCAAATAGTAACGATTAAAAATGTAGATAAGAAAGCGGGCAATTATTTCAATGAAGCTCGAATAGCTTTGATGGAAGGACAAACAGATAAATCGATTGAATATTTAAAAATGGCTGTAGAGGTATCTCCTAATTTTATCGATGCCAATAGTACCTTGGGGCAATTCTATTATAGTTACAAACAAGACTATACCAATGCTGAAACCTATTTAAGCAAAGCTATTGAACTAGATCCCAATTATGATTTGAATAATATTATTACGTTGGCTCAAATTAAATTGATTCAACAAAAATATGATGAGTCGATTGCCTTATGTGATAAAGTTATTGATTCGAAAGATGCTGCTGCTACAGAACGATTAAAAAAAGAATGTACTAAAATAAAAAACAATTGTGCTTTTTCTAGAGAAGCCATGCAACATCCAGTACCTTTTACGCCTATCAATATGGGGAATGGAGTAAATTCGATACAAGATGAATATTTTGCAGCGCTCACAGCTGATAATCAGTATGTCTATTTTACTCGCTCGAATAAAGGGACGAATGGAGAAGATATTTGGTATAGCACTCAAAACAATAAAGTTTGGTCAACCGCTCAACCCGTGAGTTCTAATATTAATAGTCCAGATAATAATGAAGGAGCACACACGATTTCACCCAATGGAAAATATTTAATTTATACGGGTTGTAATTTACCCGATGGTTTAGGAAGTTGCGATTTATACATCGCTAAAAGAATAGGTGATGAATGGGAAGCGCCTAGAAATTTAGGCCCATCTATAAATACCAGAGGTTGGGAATCTCAACCTTCTATTTCTGGGGATGGTAAAGATTTATATTTCTTACGTAGAGCTGGTAATCATACCGATATTTATGTAAGTCATTTAGATGAGAAAACTGGTTTTTCACCTGCTGTAAGCGTTGGGCCTACAATCAACACAGATGGTTTAGAAGAACGACCTTTTATTCATCCAGATAATCAATCCTTGTATTTTTCTTCAGATGGACATCCAGGTATGGGCAGTTTAGATATGTATGTGTCTAAAAGAAATCCTGATGGCACTTGGTCAGAACCCAAAAACCTCGGTTATCCTATCAATACTGCGGAGCGTGAAAGTGGATTATTTGTAAGTAGCGATGGTAAAACAGCTTATTTTTCTTCCACTCGAAAAGGTGGTGTTGGTGGTGAAGATATCTATTATTTTGAACTCCCTAAAGAAGCTCGTCCTGATGAAGTGACTTATGTGAAAGGGATTGTAAGTGATGCTATTTCTAAAGTAAATCTACAAGCTAATATTCAATTATTCGATTTAGAAACAGGGTTGAAAGTGACTAGCATGAGTTCGGATGCTAAAAATGGCTCTTTTTTAGTGACATTGCCTATCGGAAAAGATTATATGGTGAATGTTTCTAAAGATGGCTATTTATTTTATTCAGCTAATTTTTCATTAAAAGAATATACGGCTAAAGAGCCTTTTCAATTGAATATTGGATTGAATAAATTACAAGAAGGTATAAGTATCGTACTTAAAAACATCTTCTTCGAAACGGCTAAAGCCACATTGAAAAATGAATCTAAAACAGAGTTAAATAAATTGGTAGAATTGATGACTAAAAATACAAGCATCAAAATTGAAATTAGTGGACATACCGATAATGTTGGTGCTGATGCTGAGAATTTAAAATTATCTGAAGCCAGAGCTTTAGCTGTAAAAAATTATTTAATTGAAAGCGGTATATCGACTGAAAGACTTACTTCTAAAGGTTACGGAGAAACTATGCCAATAGCGGATAACAATACTGAAGAAGGTAGAGCTAATAACAGAAGAACTGAATTTAAAGTAACGTCTTTATAAGCAGTGATAGAATGAGCATCTATTTCACGACCATTAATTTACTAAAATGAAATATTTATTCTTTCTATTATATAAACTATTGGTAAGACCACTCTCCTATCTTCCACTATCTGTTTTATATGGAATTGGCAATTTTTTCCATTTCTTCTTACGATATGTTTTTAAATATCGTTACGCAGTTATACATGCTAATTTAAGCAAGTCATTTCCAACTAAATCTGAAGCAGAAATAAATGAGATACTAAACAATTATTATTGGTTTTTAACTGATTTAATGGCGGAGAACTTAAAAGCATTAAGTATCTCAGAAGCTGAGCTAGCCAAGCGTTTTATTTATAAAGATATAGAGGTATTGCAAGAGCTCTATGCACAACAAAAATCAGTAAGTATCCTCACTGCACATTATGGCAATTTTGAATGGATGTTGATGTCGATTAATAAATATTTACCTATGCAGGTATATTCGTTTTATAATTATATAGCGAATCCTTATTTTAGAAAAGAAATCATTTCTAATCGAACTAAAACGGGTATCAAATTGCTTTTAACACAGGAAGCGTATACCTTTTACGAACAAGCAGTTCAAGCACCTTATGCGAATATATTTGCATCAGATCAATCGCCTTCGCAAATCAAAAATGTATACTGGACTACCTTTCTAAATCAAGAAACGGCTTTCTTAACAGGTGCGGCGCGTTATTCAAAAAAACATGATACGGCGATCGTTTATATGTATATCGAATGCACAAAACGTGGCTATTACGAAGTACGATTTAAAAAAGTAGTAGATGCTTGTCGACATTTATCCGATGACGAAATCATGAAATATTATGTAGATATTTTAGAGAAACAAATTCAAGAAAAACCCGAATACTGGCTCTGGTCGCATAAAAGATGGAAACGGAAACGAATCTAAAATCTAGACGTTAGTTGTTAGATATTAGACGCTAGATAATATTCAATAAGCTACTTTAAGTCATTTTCAAATTAGCTAATTTTCAAATTTTTAAATTTGCTATTTTATTAATTTGCTAATCTGCTAATTAGATTATAAGTTACCTCTAGAAGCTTGCTCTCTTTCAATACTTTCGAATAAAGCTTTGAAATTGCCTTTACCAAACGATTTCGCCCCTCTACGTTGAATAATCTCATAGAATAATGTTGGTCTATCTTCAACTGGTTTGGTGAATATTTGTAATAGATAACCATCTTCATCGCGATCGATTAAGATATTTTGTTCTTTTAATAAAGCTAAATCTTCATTGATACTTCCCACTCTATCTAATACATCTTCATAATAGGTATCTGGTACATATAAAAATTCAACGCCTCTGTTTCTCATTTCTTTAACGGTTGCAACGATATCATCTGTTTCAATAGCGATATGTTGTACCCCTGCGCTATGATAAAAATCAAGATATTCTTCAATTTGGGATTTCTTTTTGCCTTCAGCAGGTTCGTTGATTGGGAATTTAATATAACCATTACCATTACTCACCACTTTACTCATTAAGGCCGAATATTCAGTAGAAATATCTTTATCATCAAAAGTTAATAATAATTTAAAGCCCATCACGTCCTCATAAAATTTCACCCATTTATTCATCGCTCCTAATTCTACATTCCCTACACAATGATCTACATACTTCAAACCTACTGGTTGAGCTTTGAACGTGCTTTCTTTTTTCGCATAACCAGGAAGGAAAATCCCTTTATAATTTTTACGTTCAATAAATTTGTGAACGGTTTCTCCATAGGTTTTAATAGCACTGATCACCACTTCGCCGTCATCATCTTTAAACGTTTCGGGTTCCATCACCCCAATCGCTCCTCTTTTAGTGGTTTCGATATATGATTGAGTAGCATCATCTACCCATAAAGCCAATACTTTCACCCCATCACCATGTTTTTTTACATGCTCTGAAATTTCACTACTCGGTTGTAATGCAGAGGTCAATACTAATCGAACTTTATTTTGTTGTAATACATAAGATGCTTTATGTTTTACACCTGTTTCAGGGCCTGAATAAGCCACTAAATCAAAACCGAACATATGCATATAATAGAATGCGCTTTGCTTCGCATTACCACAATAAAACTCTATATAATCAGTACCATTTAAAGGTAAAAAGTCTGCTGTTGTTTGTCCATGTTCTAAGGTATTGGTTTGATGTCTTTCCATTTTCTAAATTTTATTTTACAAATTTACTATTCTTTAATGATTCGAACTAACTCTAGTTCATAAATGATATTAGCACGTGGTGGAATCCTTTCTTTATATCCAGTTTCGCCATAGGCTAATGTATAAGGTATAAAGATGATTGCTTTTTGTCCTTCTACCATATTTTTAATGCCTTCTTCTAATCCACGTTTTAAGAAACCTACTCCCAATTGGGTAGATATGGGTTTTAAAGTATCTGTCTGGTCGAATATCAAACCACTTTCAAATCGAGCGGTATACTTGATTTCTACTTTACATTTTTCACATGGATTGGCTCCTTTCCCTTCTTGTAGCGTAAACATTTTTAATCCCGATGGTAAGGTTACAGTTGCTGGATAATATTTATAAATAGAATCGGTGAAATTTTGTAAGATTCGCTGTTTAATTGCTTCCGATTTATTGAACTGTTCGAATTGATATTTTTGAAATGTTTCGTAATTACATATAAATTGCTTGGCTTTATCGCCAACTCTTGTAATTTCAATATGTTTAACAGTATCAGTTGGTGTAAGCAAATACAATACATCAAAACCCGAAAGCATAGAACCGAAAATAGTGTATTTATAATCTAAGTTAGGCATTGGTTTTTTAGTAATGTAAAACTGTGTACCATTCGTATTGGGTCCTTGATTGGCAATACCAATAATTCCTGCTGTACTATGTAAAAAACTGCTATCAATTTGATCATGAAAATGAAAACCAACATCTATATTATCGTTATTAGATGGATCGCCAAACAATATGAATTTATCTTTATTGACATTATAAATCTTTTGATTATCATAGAATTTAGTTCCTAAGGGCAGTAATTTATTTTCGAGTGTTCCTTCTGCTAAGCCAATAAATACGCAACTAGGCAAAGGCAGTTTGGTATATTCGATTTTAAAATTCATAACTCCTTTAGTCGTAATAATTTTAGCATAAATACCTTCTGGAATCTTATGTTTTTTGGCGCTAATATCTTGGCTAAAGAATAGAGCTGAAAGAACAAAAAAGATAGTAATATATTTCGTTTTCATGATACAAATTTATCAATTATTTGATAGAATCATATCAATTCCAGAAGGCATTTTCAATATGTTCGATTTCACACTGATTTTCATTCAGAATAATGCTAATGATATCAAATCTTAATTCGCTATCTAATTGATTCAATTCAATAAAATGAAGAGCTCCTTCTTGAAGTTTAGCTATTTTTTTATCTGTCACTGCATCTGTAGGATTAGCAAATAGATTATTTCTTCGTGTTTTTACTTCTATAAAAACGACACATTCATGATATTTGGCAATGATGTCGATTTCTGATTTTTGATAGGTAAAATTTCTAGCTAAAATCTCATAACCCATTTTTAGGATATAATCACATGCAATTTGTTCTCCTTGATGCCCTAAATCATTATGAATTGCCATTAAACTGAAAATTATTTGATAAAATTATGTAAAATTGCACTATGAAACAATTGATTGAAGATTTTGATAAAGAATTATTACATGCTCTTTCTATATGTGATAATATAAAATTCAAACAAACTACAAGCACTATTTCTACTATTGTAGTCTCCGGTATGGGTGGATCTGGAATTGGAGGAAGTATCGTTTATGCATTATTATCCAAACAGATTAATTGTCCATTTATAATAAATAAAAGTTATTTCTTACCCAGCTTTGTAAACAGCCAATCCTTAGTAATTATATGTTCTTATTCAGGTAATACCGAGGAAAGTATACAAGCTTTTCACGAAGCTATCGCAAAAAAAGCAACTATCGTTTGTATTACATCTGGTGGTACTTTATTAGATTTGGCTAAACAACATGATATCAACCATATTATTATTCCATCTGGTCGACCTCCTAGAGCTTCTTTAGGCTATTCATTAGTACATATTATGGCTACCTTAGTTCAATATCAAGTTGTTGAAGCTAGTATATTACAAGAAATAAGAAGCATCAGTACATTTATCAAAAAAGAACAAGCCTCAATTAGGTTGATATGCACTCAACTAGCAGAAGAGTTAAGCACTAAATTACCTGTATTATATTGTGAAGATAAAATTGAAGCCATTGTTATCAGATGGAAACAACAATTAAATGAAAATAGCAAAATGCTTTGTTGGCATAATGTATATCCCGAATTAAATCACAATGAATTAGTGGGTTGGAGAGAGAAGCAAGAACATTTAGCCTTATTAATGATTACTACAGGTGATGAATATAGTAGAGTAAAGCATAGAATGGAATTAAATAAACCTGTATTTCAAAAAATTACACCACATATTCATCCTATTGAAGCAGTAGGAAATAACATGATGGAAAAAATATTTTATTTAATCCATTTTGGTGATTGGTTATCCTATTTTTTAGCTGAAAAAAGAGCTTATGATCCAAGTGAAATAGATGTATTAATTCAGTTAAAAAATGACCTTTCAAATATAAAATAATATGCAAGCAGATGAAGATTTATCTATCGATTCCGAAGAGGAAGAAGACCTAGTAAATAGGTTTGAAATTACTGTAGATAAAGGCCAAGAGCCTACACGAATAGATAAATTTTTGACCGATCGAATTGAACGAATCAGTCGAACAAAAATGCAGGCAGCCTCTGCGGTGGGCAATATCACAGTGAATGGTAAGACGGTAAAATCGAATTATAAAATACGTCCTTTAGATGAGATCAGTCTCATCATTCCTCGTCCGGTTGGATATACCAAATTAGAAGCAGAAAACATACCGCTCGACATCTTATTTGAAGATGATGAAGTAGTGGTTTTAAATAAACAAGCTGGTTTAGTCGTACACCCTGGAGTAGGCAATTTCACGGGTACTTTGGTAAATGCGTTGATGTATCATTTTAAATCGCTTCCTATCAATGGCGATGAAACTCGTCCTGGATTAGTTCATAGATTAGATAAAAATACGAGTGGTATTATGGTTATTGCTAAAACAGATTATGCAATGAGTCATTTAGCCAAACAATTTTTTGATAGAACCATAGAACGGAATTATGTAGCTTTAGTTTGGGGCGATATCGAACAAGAAGAAGGAACGATTGATGTCAATATTGGCAGAAGTCATAGACAACGCCAACAACAAGATGTATTCCCAAATGGCGAAGATGGCAAACATGCCGTTACACATTATAAAGTATTAGAACGATTTGGCTATACCACCCTAGTGAGTTGCAAATTAGAAACAGGTCGTACACATCAGATAAGAGTTCATATGAAATATATTGGTCATGCTGTTTTCAGTGATGAACGATATGGAGGAGATAAAATTTTAGCAGGTACTATATATAGTAAATACAAGCAATTTGCTGAAAATTGTTTTGAAATGTGTCCACGTCATGCACTACATGCACGCTCTTTAGGGTTTGAACATCCTACTACCAAAGAATGGTTGTTTTTTGAAAAAGAACCCCCTAAAGACATGTCGAATGTGATAGAAAAATGGAGGAATTATGCCAAAAATCTAGAAATAGAATCATAAATCATACATGAATTTTTTAGGTCATTTTTACATCGATAGGGATCGAAATAACCCATATTTTGCTTTTGGTGCCTTAGTCCCTGATTTAGTAAGAGGATTTTCAAAAATTTACAATCATATCCCACGACCATACACAAGCCCAATAGAGTATCATCAAAGCATATACAAGGGTATTATTCGTCATATGCAAGTTGATGAAGCTTTTCACAATTTGCCATTATTTCATGATGCTTGTGCTGAAATTGAAAACATCTTTTCTAAAAATAAAGAAATTGAACTCCCTAGAGTTTTTTTTGTAGCGCATATATTAAGTGAATTATTGATCGATAAACAGGTGGTGTTGCAACAAAAAAACATAGCAATCAATTACTATTCTTTACTCAAACAAATTGATTATAAAGAACTTATTAACTTTTCAACGAGTATTCATTTTTTAGATTTCGAATCAAATTTTTTACCTAAATTTGAGGTATTTATTCAAAATGAGTATGCATTAAAGTTGGCTTATAATGAAAATGTATATACGGCGTTATACAGGATATGTTTTGATAGAATCCAGTATAATCCCACAGAAATACAAAAGGAAGGTATTTTAAAATGTATAGCAGAAGCTGACGAATGGATGAAAGAACATTATCAACTTATTTTGAATCAAACAATTGAAAATTTAGTCGTATGAAAAAATATTTCGTTACAGTTATTTGTTTGCTTAGTATTTCTGTTATTCAAGCACAAGTAACTCGAAAATATAGCAATGATTTTATGTCTATAGGGGTTGGTGCACGTGGCTTAGCGATGAGTAATGCCCAAGTTGCAGGTGTAAGTGATATCACTGCTGGTTATTATAATCCAGCTGGATTGGTCCATATAAATAACAATATCCAATTAGGTGCCATGCATGCTGAATTATTTGCAGGTATCTCTAAATATGACTTTGTAAGCTTTGCTGTTCCATTTGCAGATAAAACCAAAACTGTTGGTTTTACTTTTTTGCGTTATGGCGTAGATAATATCCCTAATACCTTGAATTTATATAATGCGGATGGAAGTATTGATTATAACAATATTCGTTCTTTTTCAGTAGGTAGTTATGGCTTATATATTCATTATGCGCAAAAAATAACTGCTGTAAAAAAAGGGGAATTAAGTGTTGGCGTAAGTCCTAAAATAGTTTACAATAAAATGAGCACTTTTGCTAATTCTGTTGGATTTGGTATCGATGTAGGGATTCAATACCGCATCAAAAACTGGAGAATCGGATTTATGGGCAGAGATTTAACGTCTACTTTTAATGCCTGGAAATTCAAGTTTACGGATGAAGAAAAAGCCGTTTTAACTAAAACTGGAAATGAAATTCCTTTAAATACTTTAGAAATTACTTTACCTAGATTATGGTTTGGATTAGCTTATGAATATAAGTTGAAAAAAATCATGAAGATTACACCTGAACTTAATTTCGATCTTACTACGGATGGAAAGAGGAATGTGATTCTACCTGGTAAACCAATCAGTTTGGATATGAATTTTGGTTTAGAATTGAGCTTTGTCGACATTGTTTATTTACGTACTGGTTTTGGAAATGTACAAAAAAGCACAGATGATCGTGGTAAAAAAATTACCACTTTCCAACCGAATATAGGAGCAGGCTTAGGATACAAAGGATATGTGCGATTAGATTATGCATATACCAATATTGGTGAAAGTACAGGTGGATTATACTCACATGTCATTTCATTACAATTAGGTATCAATAAAAAAATTAAAAAAACGAACCCTGAAAACACTATTAAATAATCATTTTTAAACCAAGCTGATGAAAAAAATTCTACTGCTATTTATTTTATCTATAAGCACCATAAGCACTTTTGCCACTACCTATGGCAATGAGTGGATTGATTATTCTCAGCCATATTTCAAAATTAAAGTGGCACAAGATGGTATTTATCGAATACCATATAGTACTTTAAATGCTAGTATCCCTGGATTTAGTGCCATTAATGGAGCCAATTTTACGATGTATCATAACGGTGAAAATATTCCTATTTATGTGAGCACTTCTGGAACCCTAGGAATTAGCGATTATATAGAGTTTATGGGCAGAAAAAATAATGGTGAACTCGAAACTGCCTTGTACGATGATACGATGAATCAAATGCATAAACTGTATAGTTTATTTAGTGATACTAGTGCGTATTATCTAACATACAATAGTTCTAGTGCACATCCTCGTTTTATTAATACTATTAATGATATGACGTCTCTTCCTCCAAGGGAAGAATATTTTATTTATACTGCACGTAAATTAAATACCAATGCATTTTCCTTTGGAAAAGGCTATAATATTGGCGGTTCAACCATTTGGGACAGTCAATTCGATTTAGCTGAAGGTTATATAGGAAGCGATTTTGTTGGTGTTACCTCCAATAATAATATTAGTACACCCAATGTGTATACTACTGGTCCGAGTACTGCACAAGTAAGAAGTATTGTCTTCTCCAAATCGACTAATAACCATATTATCCGTGAAACATTTAATGGTACTCCCATTATTGATTCAACAAGATTTGGTTATTATTTATGGCGTTTCAAGAATGATATTCCGGTAAGTTTGATTACCACTACAAGTAATGTAGCTATTACTGCTGCCGATCCTGATAATGACAGAAATGCCATTTCTTTAATAGAAATATCCTATCCAAAAACTTTTAATTTTGAAGCACAAAGCACCTATGAATTCACTATAGATGCTGGTCCACGTAAATATATTGAAATCACTAATTTCAATAATCGTTCAACTACACCTGTATTATACGACTTAACGAATAATTTACGAATAACAGGTGTGTTGGTTGGTACTACTTTACGATTCTCTCTTCCAGCATCAGCAGGCGTACGTAACTTATATTTAAGAAGTGATGCTACTGTTGATTATAAAACGGTGAATAGTATTTCGACTGTTAATTTTGTTGATCTACGCTCCTTATCCTCTCAAGGCGATTATATTATTATATCACATCCAAGTTTATATAATGATGGTAGTGGTAATAATTGGGTAGAAGCATACCGACAATACAGAGATATTGGTACTTCCACTACAGGCGCTTATTATGCTCGAATTATAGATATCGATCAAATCTATGAGCAATTTGGTTATGGTGTGCCTAAATCGCCTTTAGCCTATAGAAACTTTGTATCCTATGCACTAGATCAGTGGACCATCAAACCTAAATATTTGTTTTTAGTTGGAAAAGGTAGAGAATACAATAGTTCAAGAAATGGAGGTACTGGATTTAATCAAAATATAATTCCATCATTTGGTCAACCAGCCAGTGATGCCATGATTTCAGGCTTACAAGGAAATTATGTACAACGAGTTTCTACTGGAAGGTTAGCCGCAGAAACAGGTTTAGAAGTGAAGAGTTATTTAGATAAAGTGATTCAATATGAAAATGAACAACGAACTTTTGGCGATCCGTATCAAACCCTAGAGAACAAAGCATGGATGAAAGAAGTTTTGCATTTAGGTGGAGGAACTACGTTATCAGATCAAACAGAATTTAAAGGCTATTTAAATAGTTTTAAAAGTAGAATTGAACGAGATTCATTTGGAGCACACGTTACCTCTTTGTTTAAAACCTCTACAGAACCTATTGATGTAACTGCCACTGAATTTTTGAAAAGTCGTATCGATAGTGGTATTTCATTGATGACCTTTTTTGGGCACTCCGCATCAGGTACATTTGATGTAAGTATCGATGAACCTGAAAATTATCATAATGTAGGCAAATATCCTGTGATCTATTCTAATGGTTGTTTTGCTGGAGATTTATTTAATGCTACAAAAGGTATTAGCGAACGATTTGTATTAGAGTCACAAAAAGGGGCTATTGCTTTTATTGCAAGTACTGGTTTGTCATTATCTAATACATTATTTTCTTTTGGAAGCGAATTCTATAAAGCCGTATCAGGCAATCAATATGGTAAATCTATCGGTGATGATTTGAAAAGCACCGTTGCGAAAATGAAAGCTACCTCTTATATTTTTAATGATATGATTTCACATGAGGTAACCCTACATGGCGATCCTGCATTAAAATTCAATAATTATAATGCTCCTGATTATATGATTAGTCCACAAACGGTATACTTCGATCCACCAGTAATTACGGCTAGTATAGATACCTTTGAATTGAATATTGTGACTACTAATTTAGGAATGGCGATTGTTGATTCATATGCAGTAGATGTAACTCGAATCTTATCGGATGGTTCACAATATTTATATCGTGAAATAGTTAAAGCGCCTTTTTATAGAGATACCGTTGTCTTTAGAATTCCAACCTTAGTAAGTGGTGGTGGTGGTTTAGGAATAAACAATTTCAATGTATTTGTAGACGCCGATAATGAAATTGATAATGAATTAAGTGAAACCAATAATTATATAATAAATAGTGTCAGTACTACTATACAAAGTGAAGATATACTACCTATATATCCATATGAGTTTTCAATAGTTCCTAAACAACCAATCCCATTTAAAGCAAGTACTGTGAATCCATTTGCTGCTGCTCGCTGGTATGTATTTGAATTAGATACTACTGAGTTGTTCAATAGCAGTATTAAACAACGATTAAGAGTATATCAAAGTGGTGGTGTGGTTCATTTCAATCCGACTATGCTATTTCAAGATAGCATTGTTTACTATTGGAGAGTGAGTCAAGATTCAACCGCACCTACTTCCTCCTACTCATGGCATAATTCTTCTTTTATTTATATTCAAGATGAATATCCAGGATGGAATCAATCGCATTATTTCCAATGGCTAAAAGACGACTATAGCAATGTGTATATGGATAATGATCGTACTTTAAAATTTGTACCAGATGTGAAGTCCATAGAAGTAAATACCGGTTTATGGAATGGTTATGGTGGCCCAACTACATACGAGCGAATCGAATGGAAATTAAATGGCGCAAATATGCATCGTGCTCGTATGATAGGCTGTGGAGCTACCTATGGCATTAATATCGCTGTAATCGATCCTGTGACTGGTTTACCATGGTATTCAACCGTTACAACAGGTACTAATTATAATCCTATCTA
>CANHVE010000018.1 GCA_947464015.1 Saprospirales bacterium
ACTATTCCAAATATTTCAGGTAAGCCCATTTCAGAAAAATTTAATAAAATTTGTGCTTTAATTTTATCTGTACTATCATGAATCCACAATTGACTCCTATCTGTATGTATACTTAAGTCTACAATTTCTGGTTTATATCCATCTAATTTAATCCCTAAATTATTTTGTTCTCCAAAAATTAAAGGTTCATTTTCTTCTACAAATATTACATTGTTTTTTCGAACCTTCCTATCTGAAAATTTATCGAATGCACCGTCATTAAAAATATGACAATTTTGATATATTTCTACGAATGAACTTCCAGTATGTGCGTGCGCTTTTTTCAACACTTCTTGTAGATGTTTTGCTTCTCTATCCATTGACCTAGCTACAAAAGTAGCACCTGCTCCTAAGGCTAAGGAGAGTGTTCTAAAAGGTGCATCTTGTGTTCCATTAGGACTCGATTTAGTATGTAAATGCAATTCACTTGTGGGTGAAAATTGTCCTTTAGTTAATCCATAAATTTGATTATTAAAAAGTAAAATATTGACATCAATATTTCTTCTTAAAAGATGTATTAAATGATTTCCTCCAATAGAAAGTGCATCACCATCTCCTGTAATAATCCATATACTTACATCGGGTCGAGTGAGTTTTAATCCACTAGCAATGGCAGTAGCTCTACCATGAATGGTATGCATACCGTATGTATTCATATAATAAGGCAAACGTGAAGAACATCCAATTCCTGAAACCATTACAAAATTTTCTTTAGGGATACCTAATTGTGGTAATACCATTTGTAATTGCTTCAAAATGGCGAAATCGCCACAACCTGGACACCATCTAATTTCCTGGTTGCTTTCAAAATCTTTTGCAGTAAGTATTTTGTTTAACTCTTCCATTATTTTAAATACTTTTCAATTTCTAATTTTAAATCGGACGATTTAATAGGTTGCCCTTTAATCTGGTTAAATGCAATTGCATCAATAAAAAATTCTTGTCGTATCAATTTTACTAATTGTCCATTATTAATTTCAGGTACTATTACTTTTTTAAACTTCTTTAATAGTGTACCTAAATTGGATGGAAATGGAAATAGATATTTGATGTGAATATGTGCAACTGATTTTTTTTCAGCTAATAATTCTTTTGTAACTGTTCGAATACTTCCATAGGTTGAACCCCATCCAACAATAGCAATATCAGCATCTTCAACTCCTAAGTCAATTTCTTGTAAAGGAATAAATTCTGCAATCTTCTGAATTTTAGCAGCTCTCAATCGAATCATTTCTTGGTGATTTTCTCCATCATAGGATACATTCCCTGAGACATCTTGTTTTTCTAATCCACCTAAACGATGCTCTAAATTTTTTGTACCAGGCAATACCCAACTTCTCACTAAATTTTCATCTCGCTGATAAGGAAGATATTGATTATCTATCGCCTCAGTTATAATTTTATGTTGTATTGATTTTAGATTTTCCATACTCGGATATAGCCATGGTTCTGTACCATTAGCTAAGAATAAATCACTTAAAATAATCACTGGCGTCATATGTTCTACAGCTATTTTACAAGCAGCATAGGTCATATCAAAACAATCTGCTGGAGTTGCTGGCGCAAATACGGGTAACGGTGCTTCCCCATTTCTACCATATACTGCTTGCAACAAATCAGATTGTTCTGTTTTTGTTGGCATCCCTGTAGATGGTCCTGCACGTTGCACATCAATTACTACCAAAGGTAATTCCATACTGATGGCTAATCCTATCGCTTCTGTTTTTAAAGCCATACCCGGACCAGATGTACCACAAACTGCTAGGCTACCACCGAATGAAGCGCCTATAGCACTTGAAATGGCTGCAATTTCATCTTCTGCTTGAAATACTTTTAATGCAAAATCATTTTCTTTTTTGGCTAGAAAATGTAAAATATCTGATGCTGGAGTAATTGGATAGGTGCCATAGAATAAAGGAAGTTTGGCTTTTACACTCGCACAAATTAAGGCTATCGAAACAGCTTCATTTCCATTGATACTTCTATAATTTCCTTGAATTAATTTGGCTTGATTTACTTTATAATGATGATGAAACAACTCTGTTATTTCACCATAATGAAATCCTTTTTGTAGTGCTAAAATATTAGCTTCTCGAATAGCTTCTTTTTTAGCAAATTTCTCTTGTAAATACTGAATAGTATCATCCAAATCACGCTCATATAACCAAAATATCAATCCTAAGATAAACATGTTTTTACAACGGTCTTTATCTTTGGCATCTATTGGCGACTGCTCTAAAGCAATACTGGTAAGCTTAGTGACATCTACTTCAAAAACTTCTTTTACTTTTCCTTTAATATCAGCAAGTGGGTTTACATCTACACCGTATCCAGATAATTTTAAATTCTTAGAATCAAATCCTGAACTATCTGCAATGATAATCGTATCTTGATTGATATAACGTACATTATTTTTTAATGCAGCTGCATTCATCACTACTAATACATCACATATATCACCAGGTGTATCTATTTCTACTGAACCAAAATGCATTTGATAACCCGATACACCTGCAACAGTGCCTTGTGGGGCTCTTATTTCGGCAGGAAAATCAGGAAAGGTAACTAAATCATAACCATGTAAAGCTGTATTATTGGCAAACTGAGTCCCTGTAAGTTGAATACCATCTCCACTATCTCCAGCAAACTTAATAACTACTTTTTCTCTGATGATTTCTTCTTTCATTTCCTTCAATTTAATAGGCTCTTTCGTCTTTGCCTTCCATATAATTCATAAACGATCTATTCACTACTCTATTTCCTCCTGGTGTTGGATAGTTTCCAGTAAAATACCAATCTCCTCTATTATATTGACAAGCTTCATGAAGTGATTCAATCGATTGATAGATCACTTCTACTTCTGAAAATATTTCTATAGGTTTTACTATTTCTGCAATTTTTTTAGAAATTTCTTCAACCGTAAATGACTTATAAACTTCTTTCACATAATTCTGTGAATCGTTTGTTTTATTCTGCTCACTTTCTTTACATTTTCTGTATACTTCTTCTATGATATGCCAGGTGTTTCGCTCTTTATGTAAGGCTATAGATGCTTTGAACGCTATAAAATCGCTCATTTTCGACATATCAATGCCATAACAATCAGGATATCTGATTTGTGGAGCAGAAGATACGATGATAATTTTTTTAGGATCTAATCTGGATAAAATACTCAATATACTTTTTTTCAATGTAGTACCTCTTACTATAGAATCATCCATCATTATGAGTGTATCAACATGAGGAACAATCGAACCATAGGTGATATCATATACGTGACTTACTAATTCATCTCTACTACTATCATCTGCAATAAAAGTTCGGAGCTTTACATCTTTTACTGCTATTTTTTCAATACGAGCACGTTCATTTAGTAACTCTAATAATTTTTCTTCACTGAGATGATTGCGTTTTATCGCATCTTTTTTCTTTTTATTTAAACTATCTTCTACTCCTTTAATCAAGCCATAAAAAGCCACTTCAGCCGTATTTGGCACAAATGAAAATACGGAGTTGACATAATCATGATTCAATGCTTTCATCACTGGTTCAGTCAATAAATAGCCTAATTTTTTTCGCTCATTATAAATATCTTTATCTGTTCCTCTCGAAAAATAAATGCGTTCGAAACTACAAGCTTTACGTTCCTTAGGTTCTTGAATTTTTTCTTCTTTTACAGTACCATCAACTTTTACTATAAGGGCATGACCAGGTGTAATTTCTTTAATAGAATCGATATGTACATTGAAGGTTGTTTGAATACATGGTCGTTCACTAGCCACTACACAAATCTCATCGTCTTTATAATAATAAGCTGGTCGAATACCATTCGGGTCTCTTAATATAAACGAATCGCCATTTCCTACCATCCCCATTAATGCATAGCCTCCATCAAAATCTTTGGTGGAGCGACTAAGAATACGTTTCACATCTAAATTATCAGAAATGATATTCGTCAATTCTTCATTGGTATAATCATGTTGCTTGTATCGTTCAAAAAGCTTTTGTACTTCATCATCTAAAAAATGACCAATCTTTTCCAACACTGTCACTGTATCACCTCGTTCAATGGGATGTTGACCTAACTCTACTAATTTCTCAAAAAGCTCTTTGGCATTGGTCATATTGAAATTACCAGCCATCACTAGGTTTCTAGTTTTCCAACTGTTGGGTCTATGAAAAGGATGACATGAATCAATTGTATTGACACCATGTGTACCATAACGTAAGTGACCCATTAATACTTCAGCAGCAAATTCAACGTTTTCTTTTAAGTAATCTGCATTTTTAAATAGCGCTTGGTTTTCATTTTTTACTTTCGAAAAACCACCATAGATTTTGCTAAAAATATCTTTAATAGCTGCAGGTTCAATACTACGTTGACGAGAGATATAACGATTACCAGGTTTTGCATTTAATTTAACAGAAGCTACACCTGCTCCATCCTGTCCACGGTTATGTTGTTTTTCCATAAGGAGATACAACTTATTAAGTCCGTATAGAGGTGTATTATACTTCTCAATATAATATTCGTAGGGTTTTAACAATCGGATAAATGCTATTCCGCATTCATGTTTTAGAGCGTCGCTCATAGAGGCCTAAAATTAAGTTGCAAAGTTAGTAAAATTGTACAGATAAAATTGATAATAATTCTAAAGTTTCACATATATAAACATCTTAATCACATCTAAAAGTTCCATGTGCACAATAGCTACTATTTAGACTATAAGTAAAGGAATTGATTCAAAAAAAAAGTTTATTTAGCAGCAAGAATGCTCTCCAATTCTTTTATTTTCTTTTCTAGTTCTGGAATTCGTTTCATATGCGCCAACATTTTATAGGCTTCTCTGAAATCCATGGCTGGTGAACCTGTAAGCGATTGATTCGGTTTATCTGTTCCTTTTGAAACACCACTTTGAGCATTGATTTTAGTACCATCTGCAATTTTAATATGACCCACAAAACCTGCTTGTCCACCTACCATCACATTTTTACCTAATTTAGTACTACCGCTTACTCCTGCTTGAGAAGCAATAACGGTGTTCTCCCCTATTTCAACATTATGTGCTATTTGAATCAGATTATCGAGTTTCACTCCTTTTTTAATCAACGTAGAACCCATCGTACCTCTATCAATAACCGTATTGGCGCCTATTTCAACTTGATCTTCTATTACTACATTACCTGTTTGGGGCACTTTACTGTAAGAACCATCTTTTTGTGGAGCGAATCCAAATCCATCACTACCAATGACTACTCCTGAATGAATAATACAATCTGCACCAATTTTGCAAGAATCATAAATTTTCACTCCTGCATAAATAATCGTATTGTCTGCAATTTTCACATTATCTCCGATATATACTTGGGGATATATTTTTACATTATTTCCTATTTCAACATTTTCGCCTATATAGGCAAAAGCCCCTAAATACAATTCTTTGCCATACTTTGCTGAACTATGTATAAATGAATTGGCTTCAATTCCTAACTTAGGTTTTTGAGTCATTTTTTGGACCATACCTAATAATATAGCTAGTGATGTATAAGGTTCATCTACTTTAATGAGTGTTATATTTTCTTTAGTACTAGCATTATATTTTTTACTTACTAGTAAAATGGAAGCATTGGTTGTTAGTCCAAAATGCTCATACTTAGGATTGGCTATAAAACTTAGTTCTCCTTCTTGGGCTTCTTCAATTTTAGCAAAATTATTTACTTTAACAGTAGGATTACCTACTAACTCTCCTTGTAAGAGATGTGCTAACTCTTGTGCAGAAATGGATATCAATGTATATAGATTTAATTGTGTACAAAATTAGGAATAAGAAATGAACTTATCCTATTTACATAAAAATAAATAAGGAATACTTATTTATCTCTATAATAAATATAGATAACAGCCATAGCAATAAAGCCAACTCCCATACCAATTGCACCACCTACATTTACTTTACCGATGAGCATGCCAATACCACCACCAATAAACATACAGCCCACAAATACTAATCCGCCTGTACTTGAGCCGCTTTTCTTTTTTTGATTGTCTTCCATGATAACTTGTGTATTTGAAAAAATAATAAAAATAAATATGCAAAATAATTTGCTTTTTACGTTAGCGCTAATGTAACTTTATACAAATTTATTTCCCTATTTATCATACCGTAAAAACCTTTCTAGCCATGTTAAAAAAAGTAGGCTATTTATTAATAGCTATAAGCTTTCTAGTTACATCATGTAATAAAGACAAAGTAAAACTCATCAGTAAAAATTTCGAAAAAGAAGTACCCACCACCGGTAATCTTTCCTTCTCCTTTGATCGGGTATTAGCCCCCGACTCAATTATTGATTTTTGGGACACCACGAACTATATCACCTTCGAACCAGCTATTGGCGGTCGATTCAAATGGGTATCTGCTACTGAATTAGTATTTTCTCCTTTTCAGGAATTACCTCCATCTACTAATTTTACAGCTACATTAAACAAAAGTATTTGTCAGTTTACCAAATACAAATTGGATGGTGATACCAAATTCGAATTTCATACCCCACACTTAAACATCGAACAATCGCATGCCTACTGGACAGCCCTAGATGATGATTATACCAAAGTATTGGTGCAATTAGATTTAGATTTTAATTATGATATTGACCCGAATGAAATTGCTAAAAATTTAAAAGTAGAAGTAGATGGGAAAAGCCAATCATTTAGCTTGCTTTCTTCTGATGTGGGTCATCAATGTAGCGTCACTTTATTAGATATTAAAAAGGAAGATAAAGACAAAAAAGTAAATATTAAAATTGGAACAGGCTTACAAATTCATAATAGTACCACTAAAACAGATAAAGAATTAATTGCTTCTTGTACCCTTATTTCTCCTTATAATTTATCTATCACCAATACCAATACAGAGCATGATGGTGTTGAAGGAAGGGTTTCTATTTTCACTTCGCAACAAGTAAAAGAAGCTGAACTAAAATCGTTTATTAAAATAGAACCAAGCGTGAATTATGCTGTCATCATTGAGAAAGACCATTTCATGTTATATTCTGAAGAATTTAAACCTAATCAAGTATACAAACTTGTTTTAACCAAAGGTTTGATGGGAATCATCGGTGGTAAATTAAAAGAAGATTATGAATCACAATTAGCTTTTGGTGAATTAGAACCAAGTATCAGTATCAATAATGCCAAAGGATTTTATTTGTCGGGCAAAGGATTTAAAAACATTGCAGTGAACATTATCAATGTCAAAAAAGTAAAAGTGACGATCTCCAAAATCTATGAAAACAATTTATTAAGAGCTAATAGTTATAGCCCCAATAATGATTATTACGATGAGTATGATTATGAAAGTGAATACAATTACAGCGATAATTATTATAGCGATGAATATACCGAAGGGGATGTAATTTGGGAAAAAACATATGATACCAAAGATTTACAAAAACTAGGTAATTTACGATTACTCAATGTCAACTTCGAAGATAAAATCAAAGATTTTAAAGGAGTTTATCATATACAAATTATGAGTGAAGAAGATCGTTGGTTGCGAGATAGCAGAGTGATTTCTATATCGGATATCGGGCTGATTGCAAAGCAAGGAAAAGACAATATGTATGTATTTGCCAATACAATTGAAAATGCTAATCCTATGAGTGGTGTTGAAATTACAGTGATTGGAAAAAACAATCAAATAGTTGGCAAAGGTACTACAGGCAATGATGGTATGGCGAGTATTAAACTTACGAATAGTAAAATAAAAGGCTTTAGTCCTTCGCTTATTACAGCCAAAAATGGTACTGATTTTACATACTTACCATTCAATAGAACTTTTGTAAACACTTCACGATTTGATGTAGGAGGTCGCACCGAAAATCCAAGTGGTATGGAATGTTTTATTTATCCGGAACGCGATATGTATCGTCCGGGTGAAACCGTAAAACTAGCCACCATCGTTCGTAATGCTAAATGGCTTATTCCAGGAGCTATTCCAATGAAAGTAAAAGTTCTTTTACCTAATGGAAAAGAGTTTAAAACCTTTAAAAAAGCACTCAATGAACAAGGCTCGTTTGATTTAAGTTTTGAAGTACCTAATGCAGGTATCACAGGTAGTTATTCTATTGAAGTATTAACCAGCAATGATATATTAATTGGGTCATCATATATACGAGTAGAAGAATTTTTACCCGACAGAATTAAAGTAACTGCCACTCCTAATAAAAAAGTATTGACTGCCAATGATGCGGTAACAGTGAAAATCAATGCTCAAAATTATTTTGGTCCACCTGCTGCCAATAACGATTATGAAGTAGAATTTAAACTAGAGAAAGCATACTTCAGTGCTTCTAAATTTAGCTCTTATAATTTTAGTCAATCGGGTAATAGCACTTATTTTAATTCGGATGTACGCAGTGATCGAAAAACAGATGAAGATGGGAATGCCACTGAAAGCTATACCATTCCTGAAACTTATGCGAACATGGGTAAATTACAATTGAATATTTATACTACTGTATTTGATGAAAATGGAAGACCTGTCAATAGAAATAATACCTTAGATGTATTTACTCAAAGTACCTTTTTTGGGATAGGCGATTTTTCTTATTGGAATGGATTGAATAGTGCCATCGATATACCTTTAATAGCTGTCGATAAAAATGGAAATGCCATCAGCGATAAAGCGAAAGTGCAAATCATTAAATACGATTATAAAACTGTTTTAGAAAGTAGTGGAAGTTATTATTCGTATAGAAGTGAGCGACAAGAAAAGCAATTAGAGTCCAGAGAAATTAGTATTGCAGGCACAACTTCTACTTATAAATTTGTTCCGCGCACCAGTGGAGAATATGAAATTAGAGTATATAAAGCAGGTACGAATGCTTATGTAAGCAATGTATTTTATGCTTATGGATATGGCAATAGTTATAACTCTTCATTTGAAGTAGATAATGAAGGGAATATTGATATTAGTACGGATAAAGAAAAATATAATGTAGGTGAAACAGCACATTTATTATTCAAAACTCCATTTGCTGGTAAGATGATTGTAACCATTGAAACGAATGAAGTACAGGATCATTACTTTGTAGAAACGGATAAAAAAACGGCTAGTCTAGACATTAAAATTACAGATAAATATTTACCTAATGCCTATATCACTGCTACTTTAATCAAACCACATAAAGTATCTGAAATGCCTTTAACAGTAGCACATGGAGTACAGCCTATTTTAGTGGAAAATCCAAATACCCGAATTAATATGAGTATCACAGCTGCTAAGAGTGTACGTAGTAAAACGAAACAAACTATCAGTATTAAGTCTGCTCCTAATTCGTATGTAACAATTGCTGCAGTAGATGAAGGTATTTTAGCGATGACTAATTTTGATAGTCCCGATCCACATGATTATTTCTATGCCAAACGTGCATTAGGGATTCGTTCTTTTGATATGTATCCTTATTTATTTAGTGAAATTACTAAATCTAGCACTGGTGGTGATGGGTATGATTTAGCAAAACGAGTGAATCCATTGACCAATAAACGAGTAAAATTAGTTTCGTTTTGGAGTGGTATTATCAAAACAGATGGAAGTGGCAATGCCTCTATGACGATTGATATTCCTCAATTTTCTGGTCAATTACGAATTATGACAGCTGCTCATAGAGATAATACTTTTGGTATGGCACAAGCCACCATGATAGTTGCAGATCCAGTAGTGATTAGTAGTGGATTACCTCGCTTTATCAGCCCAGGTGATACGATAGATTTACCTGTAAATATTAGTAATACTACTAAAAATAATTTAAGTACTTCAGCTATTATTAGTGTAACTGGACCATTAAAAATCGTAGGAAATACTTCACAAAGCATCAGTGTAAAAGCGAATGGCGAAAACACGGCTAACTTTAAAATAGTAGCTAATAATGCCATTGGTGCAGCGAGTGTAAAAATTAGTGTGAATAGTGGTAGTGAAAAATATGAAGACTTGACTGATATTACTATTCGTCCTTCTGCATCCTTACAGAAAATTTCTAGTAGTGGAAGTATAAGTGGAGGGGCTACACAAACCATCAATGTAAATGCGTCTAACTTTATTCCAAGTAGTTTAAATGGTCAAATAGTTATTAGTAAATCTCCTCTAGTGCAATTTACCGATCACTTAGATTATTTAGTTCAATATCCTTATGGTTGTATGGAGCAAACCATTTCTGCGGCATTCCCTCAATTGTATTATGGCGATATGTGTATTGCCTTATATAAAGGCAATAACAAAAACATAAATCCGAATGCGAACATCGATGAGGCATTGAAAAAAATCAAAGTTTGTCAAACCTATAATGGTGGATTAACCATGTGGAGTGGTGGTGGTGAGGTGAATTGGTGGGCAACTACCTATGCTGCTCATTTTATGATTGAAGCTAAAAAAGCTGGATTTGAAATAGATGAAGGATGTCTTGATCGAATGTTAGGTTATATCAAAATGAAATTAGTGAATAAAGAAACGATCACTTATTACTATAACAGAACATTAAATAAAAAGACTGCCCCTCAAGAAGTAGCCTATTCTTTATATGTGATGGCATTGGCTGGTAAACCAGAAAGTAGCATCATGTCGTATTATAAAGCAAATACCAATTTATTAACTGCAGATGCAAAATATCTTTTATCTGCTAGTTATTATATTGCAGGTGATAAGAGTAAGTATAAAGATATTTTACCAAGCACATTTGGAACAGATATCAGTGTGACACAAAATGGAGGAAGTTTTTATTCAGCGATTAGAGATAAAGCTATTGCTTTAAATGCTTTAATTGAAATCAATATCAATGATCCACAAGTGGCGGTATTGGCTAAACAACTAAGCACTGAAATGAAAGCCAATAAATATTTAAGCACACAAGAGCGAGCATGGGTATTTTTAGCTATGGGTAAAATTGCTCGATTAACGAAATCGAGTACTGTTACTGCAACTATTACCAGTGGTGGCAAAAGTATAGGCAGTTACAAAGATGGCATGTTAACCATTCCGTTGAAACAGATGAGTGGCAACCAGATTGTGGTAAGTACCAAAGGAAGTGGTGCCTTATACTATTTCGTGCAGTCTGAAGGAATATCTAGCACTGGTGCATATACGCAAGAAGATAATTACTTACAAATTCGCAAATCGTTTTATGATAGATATGGTAGAGCTATTAGCGATTTAAACTTCAAACAAAATGATATCGTAGTAGTTAAATTATCATTGAAATCGAGCAGTGGTTATGTAGACAATGTGGTTATTACAGATATGTTACCAGCAGGATTTGAAATTGAAAATCCACGTATCAATGATGTACCAGGTACCAGCTGGATAAAAGATGATGCCTATGCCACACATACTGATATTAGAGATGATCGAATCAATTTATTTGTTGGTGCTTCAGCCAATGTACAAAATTATTATTATGCGGTACGATGTGTCAGTAAGGGTACTTTCCGAATGGGGCCTGCTAGCGCAGATGCCATGTATAATGGCGAATACCATTCTTATAATGGAGCGGGCTTTGTAAGGATTCGATAAATATAGGAATCAATAAATATGAAAATGCTAGATGAAATTCATCTAGCATTTTTTTTTGAACAAAACAAAATGATTAGCAGTTTTACATAGATTGATTAATTTTAGGCTCGCTTATGAAAAACATACTTTACATTATAATTCTATTATTTATCTCTTTTGCCAGTGAAGCGCAAGACACGAAAAATGTAAGAGGGCAAGTGATTGATAAAGATTCTAAATTCCCCATAATGGGAGCTACAGTTACATTAGTCAATAGTAATCCGATTATGGCTGTAAGTACTGATATGAATGGCTATTTTACCTTGACGAATGTTCCCTTAGGTCGTGTGACAATCAAAGCGAGTATGATAGGATATAAAGAATCATTTGCGAGTGACGTTTTGATTATTGCAGGAAAGGAATTGCAATTGAGTTTTGAGTTAGAAGAAAAGGTAAATGAAATTGAAGAAGTAACCATCAAAGCAGAAGGGAATGCCAACCAAGCGGCAGCTAAAAATGAAATGATCAGCGTTAGTGCTCGTTCGTTTGATACGGAGTTGACCAATAAATTTAGTGGTAGTAGAAATGACCCAGCACGTATGGCTACCAACTTTGCAGGGGTTAGTGGTGCTAACGATGCAAGAAATGATATCATTATTAGAGGGAATTCTCCTATGGGTTTATTATGGCGATTAGAAGGTGTAGATATTCCAAGCCCTAATCATTTTGGTAGCTTTGGAAGCACCGGCGGACCAGTAAGTATGCTCAACAATAATAATTTGGCAAAGAGCGATTTTATGACGGCTGCTTTCCCTTCAGAATATGGCAATGCATTGGCAGGAGTATTCGATTTAAAAATGAGAAGTGGGAATAAAGATAAGTATGAATTTATGGCTCAGATTGGTTTTAATGGAGTGGAAGTGGGAGCAGAAGGTCCATTCAATAGAAAGAAAAGCAATGCCAGTTTTATGATTAATTATCGTTACTCTACTTTAGCTTTATTTAAATTGATAGGTGCTAATTTCGGCACAGGTACTGCCATTCCGCGTTACCAAGATTTATCTTTCAAAATTGATATTCCAACCAAAAAAGCAGGTGTATTTAAAATTTTTGGTATTGGTGGAATTAGTGCTATTGAATTAATCAGCTCAAAAGTAGACACCACTAAAAAGAAAAATGATTTATTTGGTAATTATACGCAAGACATCTACAACAAAGTACAGACAGGAGTTGCGGGCATATCACATACGTATTTTATCAATTCTAAATCTTTTACGAAAATAGTAGTTGCCGTTTCACATCAAAATCAAAAAGCGATTATTGATACTATAAGTTTAACGGATAATACAAACGTACAAGAATTTAATAAAGTGGCCTTACGTCAAAACAAATACTCTTTTCATGGGATGTATAATATCAAAGCCAATAGTAAAAACACGATTCTATCAGGAGTGATGGTCGATGTGATGGATCAATTATTTTCGGATAGTATTAAATTATTTAATGCATTCATTCCATTAAAATACAATAAAGGTTATGGTGTATTGACTCAGGTGTATACTTCATGGCAACATAAATTCAATGATCAATTATCATTAGTTACAGGAGTGCATTTAATGCATTTTTCGATAAGTAATAGTATTGCTCCAGAATTACGAATTGGTTTCAAATATCAAATCAATGCCATGCAATCGATTAGTTTTGGTTATGGTTTACATCATCAAATTCAACCATTACCAACCTACTACAATAATGATATTTCGATTGGTGCAATTGATAGAAGCGCTAAGAATTTAGATATGAAATTTTCTAGAAGTAATCATTTGGTACTAGGATACGATTTGGTATTTAAACGCAATTTTCATTTGAGAACGGAAGTCTATTATCAATACTTAGACAAAATACCAGTAGAATCATTTGCTTCCTCCTTTAGTATGTTGAATGCAGGTGCAAACTTTGGTACACCGAATAATATCAACCTAGTAAATAAAGGTGAAGGAAGAAATTATGGTATTGAATTAACCTTAGAGAAATTTTATTCGAAAGGATATTATTTTTTACTTACAACATCCTTATTCCAATCGCAATATAAGGGAAGCGACCATAAATGGCGTAATACAGCATTTAATGGATTATATGTGGTAAATGGATTGGCCGGTTATGAATATAAATTTGGTGGTAAAAAAAATAAAACCAAAAAATACAGTGTGGCATTGGATGGAAAAATTACCATAGCTGGTGGTAGATATTATACGCCTATCGACTATGCTCAGAGTGCTATTCAGCGACAAGAAGTACTATTAGATGACCAAGCATTTAGTAAAAAGTATCCATACTATTTGAAACCAGATTTAAAATTTACTTTTAGAATGAGTATGAAGAAAATTACACATGAGTTTTCTTTCGATGCACAGAATTTTATCAATAGAAGAAATTATTTTAGAATTGCGTATAACCCTAGAACCAATAGCGAAAGTGTGCAATACCAACAAGGCTTTTTCCCTTTGCCACAGTATAGGTTATTGTTTTAATACAAGCACTCCCATGCCCTCTTTCAGCTGGCCTGTCAAGCTAAAGCGTGAAAACTTTCCTTATCACTAACTCCTCCACAACATCGTCATTCAGAAAGAAACTTCATTTATTACTAACTCCATCTCCGCCCCCCAAGTCATTCAGAAAGGCCTGTCAAGCTAAAGCGTGAAAACTTTCCTTATCACTAACTCCTCCACAACATCGTCATTCAGAAAGAAACTACCTTTATTACTAACTCAGTCTCTCTTATGATGGTACTTTCTCCCGAACGTTCGGGACTGAAGGACAATCGGGGTTAAAGAACATTCGGGAGAAACTTCCTTTATTACTAAATCCATCTATATAACAAGTAGCTACATTTAATGAGTGAATCATTTCTAAAACTTAGCCCCATTTTCATAATTATCTATTCGTATAATTCGTTAATATTACATCGTGACTTTTCAAAAAATCAAAGACATATTTAAACAGCTCCTTCAAAAAAAATGGGTGAAGTTTCAGCTCTTTTTTTTGCTTGGAATGATGCTGTTATTTTTTATTCTCTCTCTCATTTTTCCATTAAAAATCAATATCGATTATAGTCAAAGTGTGCTCGACAAAAACGATAAAGTACTTCAAACGTTTCTGACCTATGATGATAAATGGCGCCTCTATACCGAACTAGATGAAATTTCTCCTTCACTCAAAAAAGCCATTATCGCCAAAGAAGATAAATATTTTTATTATCATCCAGGTATCAATATTATCGCTATAGGTAGAGCATTTATCAATAACGTTATCTACCATAAACGAACTAGCGGCGCTTCAACTATTACCATGCAAGTGGCACGTATGCTCGAACCTAAACGTCGAACTTATTTTGGTAAACTCATCGAAATTTTTAGAGCACTTCAATTAGAAATAAAATATAGCAAAGCAGAAATTCTACAACTCTATTTAAATTTAGTGCCTTATGGTGGAAATATCGAAGGAGTAAAATCTGCTTCCTTATTTTACTTTCAAAAAAATCCTGATTATTTAAGTCTAGCAGAAATTACTACGCTCGCTATTATACCTAATCGTCCATCCTCACTTATCATAGGCAAAAACAACGGTGCATTAGTGGAAGAACGCAATAAATGGTTGAAACGTTTTGGCAAAGAAAAAGTTTTTTCCGCTAAAGAAATTGAAGATGCACTCACTGAATCTTTAACAGCCAAAAGAAATGTATCTCCAAAATTAGCTCCACATTTTTGTAGACGAATGACGCAACAATTTCCGCAATTGGCAAACATTCATACCAACTTAGATTTAGCCATTCAAAGTGATGTAGCAGATATCTGTAAAAATTATATTCAAAAAATAAATCATCAAAATATTAAAAATGCTGCTTGTATCATCATCGATAATAAAACCTCTAAAATAGTTGCATATATCGGCTCTGCTGATTTTGAAAACACGATGGATGGCGGACAAGTAGATGGTATCAAAGCAGTTCGTCAACCTGGAAGCACCCTAAAACCAATACTTTACGGATTATGTATCGATAAAGGTTGGATTACCCCTAAGATGATGATGACCGATGTAAGTGTCAACTTTAATGGCTATAGACCAGAAAATTTTGATAGAAAATTTAATGGATATGTAACAGTTGAACAAGCCCTCTCCCACTCCTTAAATATTCCTGCGGTTAAATTATTAAATCAATTAAGTCCTGATACTTTTAGCAAAAAACTAATTGAAATGGATTGTCGACAAATTAAAAAAGACGAAAAACATTTAGGTTTATCGATGGCTCTTGGTGGTTGTGGTATTCGATTAGAAGAATTGACTAATATGTATGCCATGCTTGCCCGACAAGGGGTTTGGCAAAATATCAGTTGGTTGAAAGAGAAAGACCAAGCGCCATTGACTAAAAGAATTTTAAGTCCTGCCAGTGCTTTTATGATTACGGATATTCTCACTCAAAAAGAACGTCCTGATTTCCCAGTGGGGTATGAAAATAGTTTTCATTTACCTAAAATTGCCTGGAAAACGGGCACCTCTTATGGAAGACGTGATGCTTGGAGTATTGGATATAATGAAAAATATACGGTAGGTGTTTGGTGTGGCAACTTCACAGGTGAAGGCGTACCCGAACTTACTGGTGCTGATATTGCAACGCCTCTTTTGTTTGAAATATTTAATAATATCGATTATAACAGCGACAATCAATGGTATGGCAGACCTAAAGATTTAGACTTTAGATATGTGTGTAGCATCAGTGGTAAAAGACCCAATGCCTATTGTAATAATCAAGTGATGGATTACTATATACCATTAGTTAGTTCGAATGCTGTTTGCAATCATTTGAAAGAAATTTATGTAAGTGCTGATGAAAAAATTTCGTATTGTAATGCTTGTATTCCAAACACTGGATATATAAAAAAAGAAGTGATGAATCATGACCCTGAGATGCTTGCGTTTTTCGAACAACATTTTATGCCTTATGATAAAATTCCACCACATAATCCCGATTGTGAAAAGCTTTATCAATACGGAGCTCCTGAGATTACTAGCCCCAGCAATCATATGGAATATTTGCTCGACAAAAAAGAAAGTAATCAATTGATGTTGGCTTGTCAAACCAGTATCGATGTAAAAAAAGTATATTGGTATGTCAATGACCAACTCTTAAAAGAAGCGAATGCCAATGATAAAATATTCATTCAACCAGATGAAGGCATACTAAAAATTAGTTGCAGTGATGATAAAGGCAGGAATACGAATGTGACGGTAACGGTGAAGTACGTGGACATGTAGATCAATTAAGAATTAAGTCACGCCAGGGCGTGAAAGAATTAAAGAAAAACGATAAACCTTATTCAGGGAAATACAGCTTTATACTTTGAACTATGAACTTTGAACCAGACTTCCGTCAGGCAGGCTTTGAACTTTATACTTTAAACTTTGAACTTAATAAAGATTCACATATTTCCCTCACCAATCCAGGACCTTCATAGATAAAGCCGGTATATACTTGAATCAAACAACAACCTAATTGAAATTTTTCGATGGCATCTGATTTATTCATAATCCCTCCTACCCCAATAATATCAATACTTTTATTAGATGTCGACTGAATCACATTAATCACTCGATTCGATTTTTCACGTACAGGCTTGCCACTCAAACCTCCTGCACCCATGGCTTCAACTTCAGCTATAGCTGTATCTAAGGTCTCTCTACTAATAGTGGTATTCGTAGCTATAATCCCTTGAATTTTTGTCGTATTGACTATTCCCACAATTTCATGAATTTGCTCATCGCCTAAATCTGGAGCAATCTTTAATAAAATTGGTTTAGGTTTCGATTTTGATAAATTGATTTTTTGTAAACTTCCTAAAATTTCTAACAAACTATCTTTATCTTGTAAAGCACGTAAACCAGGTGTATTAGGCGAACTCACATTCACTACAAAATAATCGACATGATCAAATAATTTTTCAAAACAAATGATATAATCGTCTACTGCATTTTCATTCGGAGTTATTTTATTCTTACCAATATTTCCACCAATGATAATTTTTCTTTTTTTCAAAGCCTTCAATCGCTCTACAATAATATCTGCTCCATCATTATTAAATCCCATACGATTGATAATTGCTTTATCTTCAGGTAAACGAAATAATCTAGGTCTATCATTTCCAGCTTGTGCTAATGGTGTAACGGTTCCAATTTCTACATAGCCAAAACCTAAACATTCCATTACATCGATGTATTTGGCATTCTTATCAAAGCCTGCGGCTAAACCTACTGGATTTCTAAAAACTAAACCCCATTTTTGTACTTGAAGATCTTTATCATCAATTAAAAAGAAGAAGCGCAAGAAACTTTTAGCCAATGGAATTTTAATAATGTAATGTAAAAAACTCAAGGTAAAATGATGAATATCCTCGGGATCGAATAGAAATAATAATTTGAGTAATAATGAATACACGTATAGAATTTTTACAAAGGTAGGAAATAGTTTTTAGTTTAAAGTTGATTAATTAGTAATAATATCAATGTCTTCACTCCTAAACCCCTCTAACATCTATCGTCTAGTATCTAGCATCTAATATCTAACATCTAATATTTACAAGAGATTTGATACTTCATCCTAGAATGCTTAATTTTATATCACAAACAATGATTGATTCCAAACAAATACTTCCATTAGCAGAACGCTTACGACCTAAATCTCTTGCAGAAGTTATTGGACAAGAGCATTTAACGGCTCCTCAAGCGGTTTTATATCAAGCAGTGCAAAATAAAAAAATTCCATCTATTATTTTTTGGGGACCACCAGGAGTTGGAAAAACCACCTTAGCACGAATTCTTTCTAAAGAAAGTGATTTACAATTTTTCAGTTTAAGTGCTATTGATGCTGGAGTTAAAGAAGTGCGTGCCGTGATTGAAACAGCTGCTAAATTAGGCAAAGCATTACTTTTTATAGATGAGATTCATCGCTTTAATAAATCGCAACAAGATTCTTTATTAGCTGCTGTTGAAAAAGGGATTATTACTTTGATTGGGGCTACTACCGAAAACCCATCCTTTGAAGTAAATAACGCCTTACTTTCTCGTTGTCAAGTGTATATTTTACGTGAACTTGAAGAGCAGGATTTAGTGGCACTTCTTCATCATGCTATACAAACAGATGAAATTTTACGTACTAAAAAAATTGAAATTATCGAACATCAAGCTTTGATTTATTTCAGTGGTGGTGATGCCCGTAAATTGCTGAATATATTAGAAATCATCGTTGATGTGCATGCTCAAGATACAATTCAAATCAATAATGAATTAGTCAAAAGCATATTACAAAACAAACAAGCCTTATATGATAAAAATGGGGAGCTACATTATGATATCATCTCTGCATTTATTAAATCCATTCGTGGTAGCGATCCGAATGCTGCTTTGTTTTATTTGGCGCGAATGATATTGGCAGGAGAAGATCCGACTTTTATAGCGCGACGATTATTAATTCTTGCTAGTGAAGACATTGGGAATGCGAATCCTACAGCATTAGTGATGGCCAATACTTGTTTTGATGCAGTGAGTAAAATTGGTTATCCTGAATGTGATTTAATACTGAGTCAAACCGTTATTTATTTAGCTTCCTCTCCTAAGAGTAATGCTTCATACACTGCCATTGCACAAGCCAAACAATTGGCCAAACAACATGAACAAGCATCGGTACCATTGCATTTGCGTAATGCACCAACTAAATTAATGAAGCAATTAAATTATGGAACCGACTATAAATATGCACATGCATATGAAGGACATTTTGTGGCTCAAGAGTTTTTACCTGAAGAACTAAGCGGCACACAGATTTACAATCCTGGATTGAATGCACGTGAAAATGAGTTGCGTCAGTATTTAAAAAAATGCTGGAAAGACAAATATAATTATTAAAAAAATACTACCTTTAATAAGCTAAAAAAATATCATGAAGAATCTATTCCTTTTATTTTTTGTAAGTATTGTATGGTATTCAAATGCACAACATAAATGCGCTTCTCAATATTTATATGAAAAAAAATTGCAAGCTAATCCAACAGCTAAAGAAATACATAGAAATGCAGAAGCATTGATGTCAAATATGTTATTGCATCAAGTAAATGAAAATCCTAAAACCAATCCAACAGCTGCACATAAAACCAATGCAGTTATTACCATTCCTGTTGTGGTGCATGTAGTATATCGTACCCCTTCTCAAAATATTTCTGAAGCACAAATTAGAGAACAAATCAGGGTATTGAATGAAGACTATCGTTTAAAAAATCCAGATTCGTTGCCCGTATCTCATCCATTTTGGCCTTATACAGCAGATGCACAATACGAATTCTGTTTAGCTACAACCGACCCTAATGGAAATCCTACCAATGGTATCATACGAAGTTCTACTACTACCAATGGATTTGATGCGGATGTAAATGGAGATGATGTGAAATTTACTATTACTGGTGGACAAGATAATTGGGACCCACATTATTACTTAAATGTTTGGGTTTGCGATTTAATCAATGGTGTTTTGGGCTATGCTACTTTTGCAGATCAATTGGATGTCGATCCACAATTAGATGGGATTGTAGTAGGCTATAAATATTTTGGAACAGGAGGCGTCACGGTTAGCCCTAATAACCTAGGGAGAACGCTTACTCATGAAGTAGGTCATTGGTTAGGATTATACCATCCATGCGAAACAAATTGTGAAAATGATTTTGTAAGCGATACTCCTCCTTGTGAACAATTAAATTATGGCTGTCCAAGTTTTCCTCGAAGACCAAATAATGCATGTGGAGGCGATGCAAATGGCGAAATGTATATGGATTTTATGGATTATGTAGATGATCCTTGTATGAATACGTTTACCTATGGACAAACGGTACGTATGCATAATCAACAAAACACCTATCGACCAGATATTGCTACTGCAAATAAATGTGTATCTACTGCAAGTATAAACGATGAAGTAAAAATTAAATTCAGCGTATACCCTAATCCTTCCTCTGATTTTATAGAAATATATCTTGGCAATGAACAGCTATTTACAAATCCAACGATTGAAATAAGCGATGCTTTAGGAAGAAAAATTTATTCCAGTACATTTAATAATACCAATAGCCTGCAAATTGAAACAGCCACTATAGCTAATGGTTCATATATTGTAAGCATCACTGATGGTACTTTACAAACCAGTAAACCTATTTATATTTTACATTAGTATGAAATTAAAAATCATCAATCATTCTAACAACCCACTTCCCGAATATCAAACCAATGGTTCCTCAGGAATGGATATTAGAGCTTTTGTTCAAGAAGAAGTGGTGTTGCTTCCTTTCGAAAGAAAATTAATCCCTACAGGTATTTCTATCGAATTGCCAGATGGCTATGAAGCACAACTTCGACCAAGAAGTGGATTAGCCAACAAACATGGAATAACATTACCCAATTCACCAGCTACTATTGATAGCGATTATCGTGGAGAAATTAAAGTAGGATTAATCAATTTATCGAGTGAACCTTTTTATATCAAAAATGGTGAACGTATCGCTCAAATGATTATAGCGAAATATGAAAAAGTACAACTGGAAGAGGTAGATAAACTAAGCGAAACAGCTAGAGGTAATGGTGGATTTGGAAGTACAGGTATTTAGGAATAGGCTTTAAGAATTATTATACCAAGCATTCAGCGAAAAAGAACTTTAAAAAACAGCTTATTTAAAAAATATATTAGTAACCACGTTAGGTTGATAACTCCGCATCTAAAAATTCTTAGTCTCAAAAAAATTATGTAGGTTTGTATATCAGTACATTATAAATAGTTTTTTGTTACATTATGAATATAATCATACCAATGGCTGGATGGGGTTCCAGGCTAAGACCACACACGCTTACAGTACCTAAACCGCTTGTAAAAATAGCGGGCAAGAGTATAGTGCAACGATTAGTGGAAAATTTAAGTAAATCGGTAAACGAACCCATTGATGAAATCGCATTTATCATACGTGAGGATTTTGGAAAAGAAATAGAAAATAACTTACTAGATATAGCTAGCAGTTTAGGAACAAAAGGCATCATTTGTTACCAAAGCGAACCAATGGGGACCGCCCATGCCATTATGTGTGCAAAGGAATCGTTAAGGGGAAATATTATTGTTGCATTTGCAGACACTTTATTTAAAACAGATTTCACTTTAGATACTACAGCAGATGGAGTGATATGGGTAAGCAAAATTGATGACCCTAGTGCATTTGGGGTAATCAAATTAAATGAGCAAAATATAATCACCGATTTTGTAGAAAAACCTAAAGTATTCGTTTCAGACCTAGCCATAATTGGTATTTATTATTTTAAAGATGGATTGAATTTACGAAATGAATTACAATATCTACTGGATCATGATATCAAAGAAAAAGGCGAGTATCAATTAACTAGTGCTTTGGAAAACATGAAACAAAAAGGGTGTAAGTTCACTCCAGGTAGAGTAGATGAGTGGTTAGATTGTGGCAATAAAAATGCAACTGTTTATACTAATTCACGAATACTTGAGCATATTAAACAAGACGAAAAACTGATTGATCATTCTGCCTCTATTGAAAATAGCATTATTATTGAACCTTGCTTTATTGGTGAAGGAACTAAAATCACCAATTCCATTATTGGTCCTTATGTAAGTATTGAAGCGAATACTACTATTTCAAATTGTCAAATATCACATTCTATTATTCAATCGAAAACGATTATTGACAAACAAATAATGACTAATAGTATGATTGGTAGTCATGTTTCTATTAGTGGCAAAAGTCATGATTTGAGTGTTGGTGATTATAATCAATTAAGTATTTAATGAATAAATTCATCTATATATTTTGCTTTTTATTCGTATCTGTATCATTATGCTTGGCTAATGAACAGCCTAAAAAAAATGCTAAAAAAAACAAAAGCAAATCTACTGTAGAGACTACAACTAATCCGAGCAAAACCCAAACAAAGCTTAGCGCAAGAGATATAGAAGAAAATAATTTATTTTTTGAAGCTGAACGATTAAAAGTATTAGAAGATAATGCAAATGCCATCACTGCATTTGAAAAAGTATTGTCGCTGAATCCTAGTAATCATGCAGCCATGTTTGAATTAGCTAGACTTTATTATATTTCAAAACAAGATGATAAAGCATTAAAATCAATATCTACTGCAGTTAAATTAATGCCTAATAATCTTTGGTATAATTTAGTATATGCACAAATATTAGCTATTAAAGATGAATACAAAGCATCCATTCTGGTTTATGATAAAATCATTTCCCTTGAGCCACGCGAACAATCATACTATTATGATAAAGCTGGTTTATTAGAAGCAACAAACGATATTAATAAAACAATTGATTTCTATAATGAAATAGAAAGAATATTTGGAATTGACGCTTACTGTATCGAACAAAAAAAACGCTTATATCTAAATCAACATAAAATAGATATGGCTATACATGAAGTAGAAAAGCTTATTGAAAGTGATTCTACCAATCCTGAGTACTACAACTCTTTAGCATCTCTATATAGCAGCAATAATCAAAAACCTAAAGCAGAAATTATCTACAAACTTATATTACAAAAGTTTCCTAATAATCCGAAAGCACTCTTATCTTGTGCCGATATTTTATATCAAAAAGGAGATGTTCGACAAGCTATTAATTATACTTCACAAGCATTTTCTAATACCGAACTGAATATTGATTCTAAAGTTAATATTCTCTATCAGTATATCAATAATTATAAAACAAAAAAAAGTGAATTTCAAGATGCTTATCAATTAG
>CANHVE010000019.1 GCA_947464015.1 Saprospirales bacterium
ATTATTAAAAAAAAACAAAAATGAAAAAGACATTATTATTATTATCATTAAGTACTTTAAGTTTATCTGTTGCACTTATATCGTGTGAATCAAATACTAAAAAAGTGGAAAATGCAAATGTTAAAGTAGAAGATGCAAAAGAAGAATTGAAAGATGCGAAAGCAGAATTAAATGCTGAATATCCAACTTTTAAATCGGAAGCTGAAATGAAGATAATAGCAAACGAAACTAAAATTGCTGAATTAAGAGCCGTTTTAAATAAACCAGGTAAATTACCTTTAGATCCTATGCGTAAAAAACGAATTGATGAATTAGAAGAAAAAAATGCACAGTTGAAAAGTCGTTTATATGGTTATGAAAACGAACGTACTGATTGGATCGCTTTTAAAAACGAATTTAATCACGATATGAATGAAATGGGTGAAGCATTTAAAAACATTGGTCAAAACAACGTAAAATAATCCCCTGAAATATAAGTTTTGTTAGTGTTAGAGCGGCTCTTAATAGTGTCGCTCTTTTTTTAATTTTCTAGAGTACTATTTATAGGTTTTAAACTCAACACCGGAATTCTATGATTTTCTATAATGATTCGTTCTTCACTTTCTAAAAATATTTGATCAAATCCTTTTGTTTTTTTACTCATGATTACTATTAAATCTGCCCGATTACGAATGCTATAATCAACTATATCCATGGCTATATCCACCGAGTGTAATAAATTCGTTTCGACTTCTAATCCATTACTCTTAAAATCGGTACATACCCGTTTTAAAGTCATTTTTAAATCATCTGCAGTAGCATTCGAAGCAGCATCATCTGCAATAGCTAATACATGAACAACCGCATTATATTTCAATGCTAAATTTTTAGTATATTCCACTTTATCGGTTGTAGAATCATCTTCTAAATCGATAGGCAACACGATACACTTGAGTTCTTTCTTCGTATTCTCAATATGTATAGTAATAATTGGAATATCACACACCTCAACAGTTCTAAATGTATTCGTACCTAAAAAATAACGTTTCAAGCCATTATACACTCCCTTTACTTGATCAGAGGTAGCCATAATCACTAAATTAGCCCCAATTTGATTGGCAATCTTTTGTATACTTTTATGGATTTTACCAGTAGAAATAATAATGGTAAATGAGATATCTCTTAATTCTTGATATTTTTCTTTAACCGAATCTAATTTTTCATGAATGGAATTGTACAAATCTACATGTTCGTTTTCAACTAAAATCAACTTCATTGAATCGGTATATAAATCTTCTCTTACATGTAATAATACTAACTCTGCATTGGTTTTGGAGCCAATCAAATTCGAATAAATCAGTGCATGAATAGATGCTTCTGAAAAATCGGTAGGTATTAAAATCTTCGTTATCGTATTAAACATAAAAACAATATGCAAATATTACTTATTTTTATGAATAAAAAAAAAATGAATCCTATACCTGAATCAGAATTAATTCTAAATCCCGATGGTAGCATATACCATTTGAACATCCGTCCGGATATGATTGCGGATACAATTATTACGGTTGGCGACCCTGAACGTGTGTCGGAAGTGAGTAAATACTTTGATTCTATAGAGTGTAAAGTCGCTAAACGAGAGTTTGTAACACATACTGGCTATTTAAACAATAAACGACTTTCGGTTCTTTCAACTGGTATAGGTACCGATAATATCGATATCGTATTGAATGAATTAGACGCCTGTGCCAATATCGATTTTAAAACCCGAATGCCTAATCCAGTACCTAAATCTCTTAAGATAATACGAGTAGGGACTTCTGGATCACTTCAAAATCATATTGCTTTAGATGATATAATCGTATCCTCGCATGGAATTGGACTCGATAATCTAGCTAATTTTTATTTGCTCGAAAATGATATTGAAGAAACTTTTATTATAGAAAAATTCAAAAAAGAAGTATTAAGTAGCCCATTTACTTCTTCTCCCTATATTGCTAAAGCATCTAAAACTCTTCTAAATACGATAGGTAAAGACTATAAACAAGGGATCACTCTTACTTGTCCTGGATTTTATGGCCCTCAAGGTAGAAAGTTAAGATTAACTCCTCGATTTCAACAATTGAATTCGAACGCTACCAAGTTTAAATTCGAACAACATCAAATTACAAATTTCGAAATGGAAACAGCAGGTATTTATGCCATGGGCGAATTGTTAGGTCATGAATGTTTATCTGTGAGTGTAATTATGGCTCATCGAATACAAAATACTTTCAGCAAAACTCCTGCACAATCTATTCAAAAAATGATTGAAGAAATCCTCGAAAAAGTATCAACTTTGTAAACTATATGAGCAAAACTAAAAGCACTTATTTCTGTCAAAATTGTGGAGCACAATCAGCCAAATGGATAGGCAAATGTCCATCTTGTAATGAATGGAACACCTATGTAGAAGAAATTATCAATAAAAAAGAAGAGGAGAAATTTACTTGGAGAGATCGGAAAAATCAACAAAACTATACTCCAGTACCTCAGAAATTAGCAGAAATTGCAGATAATGAAAATGAACGGAATTCAACAGAAGACATAGAATTAGATAGAGTTTTAGGTGGTGGTTTAGTGATAGGTTCGCTTATTTTATTAGGTGGTGAACCAGGTATAGGCAAATCTACATTGCTATTACAAGTGGCCTTACAAGTGAAAAATCAACGAGTACTATATGTAAGCGGTGAAGAGAGTGGTTCACAAATTAAATTGAGAGCCGAACGTATCAAACAAAGTAATACCGATTTTTATATCATTACCGAAACCAATACGCAAAAAATATTTCAACATGCTAAAGAGTTAAAACCTCAATTGGTAATTATCGATTCAATCCAAACCATTTTTACCGATTCTATAGAAAGTACTCCTGGTAGTGTTTCTCAAATTAGAGAGTGTGCTGCAGAAATGCAACGTTATGCCAAAGAAAATGGAGTGAGTGTGTTACTAGTTGGTCACATCACTAAAGATGGAAGTATTGCCGGACCAAAAGTATTAGAACATATCGTAGATGTAGTTCTACAATTTGAAGGAGATCATAATTATTTGTATCGCATATTACGAACACTCAAAAATCGTTTTGGCTCAACAAATGAAATCGGACTTTATGAAATGAATAGCAATGGACTAAAAGTCGTAGACAATCCATCGCAATTACTTTTAACCGATCGAAGTGATGAAATGAGTGGGATAAGCATTGCATCTACCATGGAAGGCTTGCGACCTATGATGGCAGAAATTCAAGCGCTTGTAAGTAATGCGGTTTATGGTACCGCGCAACGAAGTGCTACTGGATTTGATGTGAGAAGATTACATATGTTACTAGCTGTTCTTGAAAAAAGAGCTGGATATAAAATTGCTATGAAAGATGTATTCTTAAATATTGCTGGCGGATTCAAATTAATTGATCCAGCTATGGACTTAGCTGTCATTGCAAGTATTATGTCATCCTACGAAGATCAAGCAATATCATACAAATATGCTTTTGCTGGCGAAGTTGGTCTTAGCGGTGAAGTACGTTCTGTCACTCGCGTTGAACAGCGAATAGCGGAAGCGCAAAAATTAGGCTTCGAAAAAATTTTCATTTCAAGTTATGCACTAAAAGGCATTCAACAAAAATATACGATTCAAATTGTTCCTGTAAGTAAAGTCTACGAATTACTCAAATTGCTCTTTTAATGATTTTACAGCTTCTATTTATTCTTTTAAGCTGTGTGTATTGCATACACTTGCTCACTTATTTTTATTTTTGGAAAATAAAATCAACAAAAAAAACAATAATATCGTCTAGTAGCTCTGAGATTCCTTTTATATCAATTGTAGTCGTTGCTCGTAATGAAGAAATCAACATACAAAAATGTATGAGCCATTTAATAGCTCAAAACTATCCTAGCGATAGCTTTGAGATCATTTTTGTGGATGATTTTTCGGAAGATAAAACCCTTGAACTTTTAAGAAATTTGCATCATCCAATGATCCAATGCATTTCGTTAGCTCAGGTTTTATCTACTGCATTTACCAAAACTGCAAATAAAAAAAAGGGAATCAGCCTCGCTATCAAAGAAGCTAAAGGGACTATCATTGCCTGCACTGATGCAGATGCGTTTGTTTCTACCAATTGGTTAATGCAAATACGACAATCTTTTGAAAACCATGACATACAATTTTGTACCGCTCCTGTTTTATATGCGAATAATGAATCTATACTGGAGCAATTTCAAACTGCTGATATGTATAGTATGATTGGATTGAGCGCAGCTAGTATTGAAATGAATCAACCCTACATGTGTAATGGGGCCAATTTAGCTTATAGAAAAAGTGCTTTTGACCTTGTAGAAGGATACAAAAATATTGATCATTTAGCCACAGGAGATGATGTTTTACTCATGCATAAAATCAATGCATATTTTGGGAAAAACGCTATTTATTATAATTTAAATGAGGATGCCATTGTTTATACTTATGCAGAAAAAAATGGGGATGGATTTTTACAACAACGAACTAGATGGGTTTCCAAATCTGCACATTATAAAAATCCTTTTATAAAAATGACATTAGCTTTTATGTATGTCTTTCATCTTTGTTTATTATTATGGCCCATTTTTATACTATGTCAACTAAATAATTGGTATCTATATTTGTTGATTATTGGCTCTAAAACCATTATAGATAGTGTATTTATTTATTCAGTTAGCCATAAACTAAACAAACCATTCAATATATTTTTAATGCCTATTTTTGAATTTATCTATATTTGTTACATAAGTATAATTGGTATTACAGCATCATTTGGAAATTATACTTGGAAAAACAGACGATTAACAAAATAAAATGAATCAACGCATAGAATCTCCTGGTAAAAAAGCTTGGAAACGACTGAAAAAAAATAAGTCGGCCATGACTGGGTTCTACTTTATTATCCTATGTGTATTCATCGCAATATTTGCTTATTTTATTGCTCCCGATAACACAACAAATTCCGACGAACAAATACTACAACTTGAAACACATGCCCCTGGTTTTAGTATTCAATTATTACAAGTAAAACGGGATAAAAAATTAAGACATACCAATGGTTTTTCGCTAATATTTGCTCAACTGATTGATGGCAATGAGAGCAGTTATGAACTTATTCCAATAAATTCATATAAAATAATAGGTACTAATATCATCATTGAAGAATATTTAGGTAAAAACTTCAAAGCTAAAGAACGCAGTATTCCTCTTGTAGATGTATTATATGCTAAATCTCAAAAAAACGATTCAATTGTATATAAAAATGGTATGGCCACTTTTACGAATGTGGATGAAAAACCTGAAAGTGTATCTATCAGTGAGATGACTCAAGCAATCAATAAACAAATTTTCAAGCGTACTTTTTATTTAGGTACAGATAAATTTGGTAGAGATATCTTAAGTAGAATGATTTTAGGTGTCAGAGTTTCTTTATCTGTTGGATTGGTAAGTGTATGCATCAGTTTTTTAATTGGAGTTTTTTTAGGAGCTTGTGCGGGTTATTTTGGAGGATGGATAGATGATATTATTATGTGGTTTATCACTGTTTTTTGGTCTATACCCACTTTTTTATTAGCCATGGGATTGTCATTAAGTCTTACAAGCGAGTTTGTAACTAAGATGACAGGAATTGATTTTGGTGAGTCGTTTAAATTTATTTTGATATTTATTGCAGTAGGTTTAACGATGTGGGTAGATATGGCACGTATGGTACGTGGGCAATTTATCAGCATTAAAGAGAAAGAATATGTAGAGGCAGCTCAAAGTTTAGGCTATAGTCATTTTAGAACTATTGTAAAACATATTTTACCAAACATCATGGGACCTGTTATCGTAATCTTAGCTGCAGATTTTGCAAGTGCCATACTCACGGAATCGGCATTAAGTTATCTAGGATTAGGGATACAAGCACCCAAACCATCATGGGGACAAATGCTTAGTGAATATCGAGATTTTCTAAATACAGATAAAGCCTATTTGACTTTAATTCCTGGAATCGCTATTATGTGCATTGTACTAGCATTCAACTTAATAGGCAATGGATTAAGAGATGCATTAGATGTTAGATCAAATTAATTTGACATTTTAAAATATGATTTTTATCTTTAGATAATAAATGCGTGAACAATCTACAAAAAGTATTGATATACAACTTAGTGAAGCCAATCAGATTATTTCCACTAAGAAGGAGCACTTGTCTGCCGTATTGCAAATATCCGGAGCACTGACTCAAAATTTATCTCTACACGATTTGTTCGCCATCTATCAAGATATATTGATCAACCAATTAAAGATTGATAAGATTCTGTTTTACGTTTCTCAAAATAGTGAATGGAATTGTTTATGTCATTATAACACAGATCCTAATAATTATGATATTCAATCTTACTATGATTATAAAATAGCACCTAAATCTGGTAGCAGTTCTTTACTGAAAGATTTTGAAGCTTATTTTTCTATCAAGCTGAATAACCAATCACTAGCTTTTGTATTTCTAGGTGGTATTAATAACGATGTGGTAGAAAGTAAAAATGAACGTTTAGAGTTTATTAAATCATTGACTTATTTAATGATGTCGAGCATCGAAAATAAAAGATTGATTCAAGAAGAAATTGCTAAAATCTATTATGAAAGAGAAATCAGTAATGCTACTGTTGCACAAATGATGTTGCTCCCTATTGATGCATTTGAAACTCAAAAATTAAAAGCATACTTCAATTATATTCCTCACAAAGATATTGGAGGAGATTACTATGATATCTTTGAAATAAAAGATAATAAATATGTGTTTTGCATGTGTGATGTTGCTGGTAAAGGAATTAGTGCCGGTTTAATAATGTCTAATTTTCAAGCGACATTCCGTATTTATGCTTCACAAGATTTACCTATCAAAGATTTAATTACAATCCTAAATGAAAAAGCATATATCACCACTAAAGGGGAAAAACAAATTACTCTGATTCTAGGATATATAGATTTAAACGAATCGACTATTGAATATATTAATGCTGGACATAATCCTGCTTTTTTACTCAAAAAAGATGAACTAATTGAACTAGCAGTAGGTAGTACTTTTATAGGCATGTTTGATGAACTGTTTAGTATTAAATCTGAGAAATTGACTATTAATTCTGGTGATGTATTATTTACTTATACCGATGGTTTAACTGATATCGTCAATAACGAAGGACAAGAGTTTACGGTAGAATTATTAAAACAATACGTGATAGATAATAAAGATAAAGAAGTGATCACCTTCATCAATGATTTACATAGTTATGTTTATTCGTATAAAAATGATATGCCATACCCTGATGATATCAGTAGTATGTTTATTCGGATAAAGTAAAAGACTCCTTTTGTTTTTTATCAATGGCAATAAATACATTAATAGCGATAGCTATGGACATATAGTAAATCGAACCTATCTTATCTACCTCTAACAAATCACTTAATGAAATATTGACCATGATACCTACAAAAGACATGGCACAAGCCATAATAATATTTTTGTATGATGGATCATCTGTTGCATGATAATACTTCTGTACGAATGCTAAAAAAGTAAATATGGTAATAAAAAATAATACTAAACCAACAATCCCTTGTTCGATTAAGGTAAGTAGAAAATAATTATGTACCGTTAATTTTTCATCATTATCACTTAAATAAGTTTCAAAACTATGCACTGTATAATGCTTATAATTCGGATAAAATGTATTAGGCCCATTGCCTATTATGGGATGTTTTAAAAACATAAATGTTCCTCCAATCCACATATATACACGTTCCATACTACTGGCATCTTCTAAAGAAACAGTAGCCGCTAAATGGTCTTCATATTTATCATGCTGAATCGTTTTCTCATATATAGGAGCATGATCCATATATTCATTTTGATATACCATATAACTTACAAATCCAAAAACTGCCATTAATGAGACTAGAATGGATAGTTTAATCATTTTCCAACGGATAGCAAAAAAGGCTACGACGCAAACTAATAAAGCTAAAATGCAAGAACGGGTATAGGAAAAATAAATACCAGCTAAAAACAAAAATACACTTAGAATCAAAATTTTCTTTGTCCATGTACCTGATTTTTGCCAGGTTATAGCCAAAATAATAAAGGGAATAAAAATGGTAAGTGTAGTGCCATAATTGACTTTATTTCTAAAATAAGGTACCATCGTTTTGTTTACATCTTCAAACGCAAAATGCATCGGATAATAACGTACAAGCGTCACCATTACTAAAATGCTTAATGGAATAAAGATGCACCAAAAAAACAATTTGATGTCTTTTATATCCTTTATAAAAATTGAAGTTGCAAATAAAAAAGTAGTGAGGTACCACATTTTTGCTAATACATATTTGGTCGAAACTATTCCATTAATGGAATGAATACTACAGATAATCGACCATAAAAATTGTATCAGTATAAAAATGGTTATCGGATTTTTTATAAAATTAAAATCTATTTTTTTAGGATGAAGGCTGATATAAACTATAAAGGCCAACATAATTCCAACAATTAAAGGTTCTGTAGGTAAGTCTGTTCCTAAACTAGGAGTTACTTGATATTCTATCGAACAAGGAATAAGAAATAATAAAAAATAAAAAATTTTTTTAAAATCGATAAAAGTAATTACGCCTATAATAATTGCAATGGGCACTACAAATAAAACATATATCTCACTCGCCCAGGCTGTAACTATTGCCGCAATAGAAAGGAGAATAAATATCCAATAATAAACTACTGATTCTTTATCAAGTATTTTACTTTGCATTTGCTAACTGCTGTCTAATATTTTTTATTTGTTCAGAAAGCAAAGCCGCCACAACAGATACAAACAATGTAATAATAGAAGTAATAATAACGATCACACTTCTGATAGGTTTTTCTTTTTTCTCAGCTGGATACGCTTGTTCTACCACATATACACTTGGAACATTTTCTTTTGCTGATAATGCATATTGGTTTTTCAAGGTAACCATTTTAGTATAATTCAATAATGCGTTTTGCTGAACTTGCTGTAACACTTTATATTTTTCTACACCCTCTGCGCTAGCACCATTAATAATTGAGTTTCCTTTATCATCTGCCTTTACAGATATATTATAGATTAAACCTAGCGCATTTAGTTGATTGGTTAATGTATCTAAATCATTTTTTTGTGTCACTACATCTTCTTCAAATCTAGCTGCTATTCGTAATTTATTTTTAACTACGGGAGCTTTATTCCATTCGTCTATTTTTTCAATAGCCATATTAACCATAGCCGCTGCCGTATCTGGATCTGTATCTAATACTGATATTTCAATGGCCTCTCTCTCTGTTTTTATGACCTGGTAGTTCTTCATAAATTTTTTCTTCACTCTAGTTCTATAAAATGGTACGTTTTTATTCGTTCCATAATGTTCTACTATATGATAATAATTGATTAAAAAATCAGTAATAGGGCTCGAATTCGCAATTTCTAATAAACGATTGACATCATTTTTGGTCCCATAATATTCCACTTGTGTTTCTCCTTTCTCATTAAATAAAGTAGAACGATCTGTTATTCCTTGATTGATAGGATAAATAATTGCTCTGCTTAAATACCATTCTTTCATTGCAAACATAGATACTAATGCAGCAATAATAGCACTTAATATGGTTGCTCCTAGTATATGCCATTTCCATTTAAGTATTATTCTAATCGAATCTATAAAATTTAGATTGTTGTTCATTTATATAATTTAATAAGTTTACAATTGCATTGCTTAACGTATGCAAACCTAATATATTATATCGAATACTAATTGAAAAATATGGAAAATTAAAGTTTGAATCATTTAGTAGGACGACTTAAATCAACTCATTTTACTTAGTATTCGCTATAAGAATTTCGAATGATAGCATTTCTTATAAATGATTACGTTTTTCAATGTTTCTAAAAGAACATAAACCTCGTGTTCCAAAAAAATATTGATTTATAATGCTAGTATCATAAAAAAGCCACTTCAGAAAAACGAAGTGGCCTTGTAATAAAAATGAAAAAACAAAATCTATATTTATTGCTTAATAAATGTATTATTGATTCGAGTTTTACCTGTTGGATCTGTAATTTGTAAAGTATATGCAGCCGGTACTAAATCGTTTACATCAATACTTAATGTATTTACTCCATTTAATATGGTAAAACTTTCGTTCAATACCAATCTACCGGTTACATCTATCACTCTTACAAATACATCCTTACTCTCTTCACTTGCTATAGAGAAATGAAGTATATTTTGTGTTGGATTGGGCGAGATATTATTTACGGTCATCTCATCACTTTTCAAATAAATAATATTCGAATATTCAAATGCTCCATCAAAATCTATTTGCTTTAATCTATAATAATAATTCTTTGTATTAACATCAATATCATAGTACATATAAGTTCTACCTGTAGTTGAATTTCCCATACCATCTAAAGTTGCCAATTTATGCCAAGTTTCACCATCTTCACTACGCTCCAGAACAAAGTAGTCGTTGTTAATTTCTGAAGCGGTTACCCAACGAAGTACATTATCACTAAAGCTATGATATCCATCAAAACTTAATAGTTTTACAGGCAATGCATTGTTACTTGGATTACATGCATGGCAATAGAATCCAGAGAAATCACTTACTGGGAAGGTAACAATGTAATAATTTGTAGGTGGAAATGGTCCTGATATATTTAATGAACTATGTGGAATCAATGTTTTAGTAATATTACTCAAGGGAGTCTCGCCAGCACCATGATAAGCTGTTACACACAAATCATTCAAACTACTAAATATACCATATCCTCCAGCCATATCATCGGCAGATGCACTCACTATATTTGTAACATCATTGGCCGATAAATAAACTGATACTATTGCAGGTCCATTATTTGTCACATTTACATTAAAATGTCTACGCATATAATCTTGACCATTATAATTTATATTTGCTGAATCTACGTAAGCGCATGCTGTTGTTGTTCCTAAAAAACTACCTCCTAAAGAATCTTGAATAGTCAAGATAATATTGTTTGATGCATCATAAAAGGTTTTGGTTTCTCCATCTCCAATAAAACATGAAGTACAATATCCAGTTGTAAGACCATTGGCTAATGTAGAGTCTACTACTAATATACTGGTTGAACAGGTTTGACCAACTTTTCGTACATAATATCTTTCGCTATTGGTGCCAAATGGGAATACTAAATGCGTAGTCGTAGTTATTAACCCACTAAACGTGCTAGATTTGCTCCATTCATAAGGACCTCCCCCTGCTCCAGTAGCTACTAAATCAAATGTAAATCCACATCCTGCATCAACTATATTGGTCACTGCAGGTACTGGTAGCGTACAACAAATAGCTGGTGCAGTATAACTAGCGCATCGTGAACAAGATGTTCTACTAGAAAATTGTGCACGAACACTATGTACTACTCCATCTGAACTATTACCTGTAATGCTATATGTAAATGGACTTGCAGGGAATGGATATGAATATCTAACAAAATTCCCATTATTATCCGTTATAGTTAATGTGCCACTAGTTGGAGCAAAACTATTATAAGAGAGTGTTCCGTTTATCGTATACTGATTATTGGATGGATTACAAATAGTAGGTGTTGCTGTTAATTCTGAAATGATACACGGACATCCAACCACAGCTGTATTACCTGTATTGGCAGTTAATGTAACTATCCCATTGGCATTGGCAAAATTGGTTGCTAATAACAAATAATATCCAGGAGTTACTGATGCATTTATAACTTCCGTTGCTGAGGAGGAATAACTACAAGCTACTGGTGCACCAAGAGAACTTCCACAATTAATAGTTTGTACTCCTCCACAAGTTGTGGCTGGTGAAGGTGTTCCTGAAATTCTCCACAAGGCAAAATCAACATCCCCTGCAGTAGATGATAATGTATAATTTAATGTACCTGTATTGGTAACTTGTAACCAATGATATTCAGGGTTTGGATAAGTAGATAAACATCCATAATTCGCACCACATCCTGCACCACCACTTGGTTGATTAACCCCAGCAGTAAATGAAAATGGAGCACAAATTTGTGAGGCAGTTAAACAAGTAGCATCAATTGTTGAGGTGGTGGGACTACCTACGCCTAAAGTTACATCACCACTTGCTGTATTAAGAGAATAAGTATATACTCTGACATAATATCGCTGTCCAGGGATAAAACAATCTGATGAGGAACTATTCGGATCGCTACATAATATACTTGTTAATGATCCACATGATCCTGAAAACACTTCATGCATTAAATCAGCTCCTACAGAAGTAGTTAAGAAAAAATTATGTCTATTTGAAGTGGCTTCAAAATAAAACCAAACATCATCATCTGCAGTACCTAAACAACCAGCCATTGATTGTGTAGCAAAGTTAGTTGAAAATGTACTTACGCTTGTTAAAGTTGAAGTGGGGTTTACTATAAGTCGAATAGCATTATTACAATTATCATTTGCTGGTGGAGAAGGGGTTGTAAATTGTGTAACCGTAGAATTACAACCCGTTGCAGGTCCGCCAATATTTCGTGGAACGATATACCAATAATAAGTAGTACCTAAAGTTAATGCTGTAGTTGGAGTATAATTAGTGGCTGCTTGGTTGCTTGATACTAAGGTTGTAGGCGGATTGCTTGTCCCCAAATAAACATCATAACCCGTAGCCCCACTTACACTATTCCAACTCATATAAGGGGTATATGAACTGGCTATACTTCGATTTGTAGGTTGAATATTACTTGTACATGAAGGAGGTGGTGTATTAAAAACGCATAGATTAAATGTTGCTGAACTTTCACTTGTATAAGGAAAAATTCGAATATAATATCGTTGTCCAACCACTGTTGTTAGTGGATTAGAAGCAGTTCCATTAATTGATAAATAGGGCATCGCATTGGTTGGATGATTATCATTATCACAATCAATAGATGTCCATGTACCTGTACAAGCACTTCCACTGCTATTGGTAAATACTTGCATCACTAAATCACTTGATCCACTAACAGATTCTGTCTGAATATTGGTAGATGTTCCAGTTGCTGTAAAATAATACCAAACATCTGTAAAAGGCGCTGATGTTGTTATACAGGTTGGCTGAGGAACTCCTCCATTATGCGTAGCTGCTGTAACTGTGCCACTTACATTAGTGCAACCTGTAGTGATGGTAGATAATGCTATTGCATTGCATGGATGGTCATTAATAGGTGGTGGTGCACATGCTGAATAAGCTATTGTACCTGCTGTGGTTTGTTGTGATAATGTAGATGTAAATCCTGCTCTTCTATTATTTGCGTCTGATACAAATACGAACGTTAAACTTCCATTAGGAGCACTAGAAGTAATAGTAGCTGGAGTACTAGTACCAGAATATGTAGCGATCAATGAACTAGCACAGGGAATTGTGCCATTATATATATACAATAAATCTGCAGATGCCTCTGTATTAAAAGCTGTAAATGTTACACGCACATATCTACCTGCAGTTGCAGGTGTAATCGTATGAGTTACATATAAACTATTTGCATAATTACTTGTTCCTCCTGGGTCATAAAATGTAGTGTTCGTGTTTATAGAACTTGAACTACCATCAGTCATGGTAATTTGTGAATAAGCAATTAAAAAATTGATTAATAGTGTAACTATGAATACAGTTTTTTTCATTTTTAATTTAAATTTTATTTTTTATTTTTTTTGATCGATTAAATGCTATGTTTTCAAGGGCTGTATCTGTAACTCTTGTATATTACATGATAATCCTACTACATACCTTTTTCAATATGTAGTATATAGGTAAATTCCTCCAAGTATAAATTTGCTTATAGGGGTATGAGAGATGTAATCGCTTGTATCTTTCTTACATTCATATTCAAATACTGTGTAGATATTCTTTGATTTTTAGTAGGAAATGAGAAATTGAATCATCCATTCTTTTAATTCAAATGTTGTTTTAATGCCCAGCTCTCTATTAATTAATTGTTTCATACACATTGATTATTAAATTATACAGATATACGTAAATAATAATTTGTAGTTACATAAATTATTTTATCTATATATATATTATTGATTTACAATAATTTAAAATTTATTTTGAGGCACTCTGCTTCTATAAAAACTTAAAACATGACTTGTTTGTATAAAAAATCAATTGATTAGAATTAGGATTAGAATTTTAGCCCCTAAAGAATACATAGTAGCCACAAAAAAAGCTATCATAAATTCGATTGAAATATATGATAGCTAAATAAATGAAACGAATTTTTGTATAGAATTAAAAAAGCTTATAAGAATTATTCCTCTACTAAAAATTTACCGCTTACTTTCTCAACTCCTCTTATTAATGTGATATTATAATAGCCCCTTGATAGATGCTTATCTAGTAAATCTAAATAGGCACTACTATTGGTAACCATAATTTGTCCATTATATACGATTTCACCATTTAAGTTTGTAATATAAATGATAGCTAGGCCATCTGATACATATTTATCAAACTTTATTTGAATCATCGAACCTTGTATTGGATTTGGAAATACATTTGCTTGAGGCAATTCATTGATTTCTCCTGCTACTCCTGTATGCATCAAAAATGAAGCTGGTGCAGTAAATGTTGTATCTGAATGATGAATAAGAGAATCTTCATCCGCTGCATGAAGCATACTATTTCCTAGAAAGAATATACTTAGTAAACAAATCATCCTTTTCATCTTATAATATTTAATGTTTACGAATCTAACTCGCTTCTATATCAATGTCAATAGCTGACTACTTATATGACTATTATATGACAATACTAAATGAATAAGAATAATTAGTTTGCATCTATTTCATCAATAAAAATAAATGCATCCCCTCCTGCGCCTTCATGCCAACTAGGTAGTTTCCCATAATTTTTAGCAACTACCTTTATGAATTTACAGGTTGAATTGATTTCTGCATCTAATAAAGTTATGCTATTTTTATCATCAGCACGTTCTATATCATATGTTTTTGAATAATTTAAATCGTAATTCTTCCCATCTATAGAAGTATATACTTCATATGATGTTGGATAGAAAATCCACGAACGTTGATCTTGCAAAAATGTGGATTTTACATGTTGTATTTTTTGAATGGTATCTAATTGTATAATAGCATTGAAATCTTGTGCTTGATATCCTTGCCAATCTCCTTTTCGCCAATTGACATTACCATGAATACCATCTATTAAACCAGCTGCACCTCCTGCATGATACTGTGGATTATAAGTACAATTTAAAATCACTCTTTTATCATTAGGTAACTTATAAAATATTGCTTCTTGCATTTTTGATTTGACTTGATTATTCAAACCGTAAAATTGAATATAGGATTTATCTTTTAGTATCAGTTCTTTTGTATATAACTCAAATGGTTTTTGATTGATAGAATAATATATACTAGTACCTCCTCCCATTTTAATAATAGCGCTGTCTTTAAATATTTTTTGGGTGGGATAAATATATGGCACCATTGCTTCTACCTCTGATTGCTTATTCTCATTGATTAATGAGGATGGTGGGAATAATTGCACTTCTTTATTTTTACGCAATGTAATATTGTTTTTACCCATTGTAATTTTAATACTATCAAAAATACTTTCACTATAGCTTAATTCATTCTTTCCTGGACAAACTGGATATAAACCCATAGCACTCCATACATACCAAGCACTCATCTGCCCACAATCTTCATTACCTATCAAGCCATCTGTTGTATTTCTATAAAAGCTATCTATTATATAATGTATGTAGTTATTTCTTTTGCTGGTATTAGTATATAAATACGCTATATGATGGCTAGGCTCATTGCCATGTGCATACTGACCTATCAATCCTGTAATATCTGCTTGCTGTCTTCCTTCAGTAGTAGAACTAACTGTAAATAATTCATCTAACTTTTGTTCTAATTTAGCTGGGCCACCAAGCAAATCATTAAATTGATTTAAATCCTGCGGTACATAAAAACTATATTGATAACTATTGGCTTCTGTATAATTATTATCTACCATAAATGGTGAGAATGGCTCATACATGGTTCCATTCTTTCTTGCACGCATAAAGCCACTTATAGGATCATATACATTTTTCCAGGAAGAGGAGCGTTCCATAAAATAAGTATAGTCATCCATTTTATTTAAAGACTTCGCCATTTGTGCTATACACCAATCATCATAGGCATATTCTAATGTTTTACTGACACTTTCTGCATCGTCGTCTGCTCGTATATAACCATATTTTTGATAAGAGACCAATGCATCTGTTTGCTCCATAGCTATACTTTTCATAGCTTGGTAGGCTTTTGACACATCATAATCTCGTATTCCTTTATTATATGCATCCCAAATTACACTTACTGCATGATAGGCAATCATACAGTTTGTTTCATTTCCCCACAACTCCCATACAGGTAAACGACCGCCTTCTTCATATTGCTTGATAAAAGTTTGTATAAAATCATTACTTCGTTTTTGATCAATGACTGTCAACAATGGATGTAATGCCCTATACGTATCCCAAAGCGAGAAAACACTGTAATAATCAAATTTACCTTCTGTACTATGAATCTTTCCATCTCTCCCTCTATATCTATTATCTATATCATTCATAATACTTGGATGTATCATACAATGATATAAGGCTGTGTAAAATACTATCTTTTTTTCTCGCGTACTTTCATAAACTTTAATTTTGGAGAGTTCATTATTCCATTGCTTACTAGCATTGATAATGTATTTATTAAAATCAAAATCGTTTATTTCCTTTTCTAAATTATTTTTCGCTCCTGCTTCATCCACCCCTGATAAGGCAGTTTTAATGAGAATCATATCCCCTTTCTTTACTTCATACACCAAAAACAATTGCTCATCTCCATGTTTACCTTGCACAATTTTATGATCTAAAGGTGCCTTACTCAACTGAAAATAATAATATAATTCTTGATTATTGGCCCATGCTTTACTTCTTCGAATGCCTGAATAACTCGTACTGTTAATCTCATGTATACTTCCTTCTAACAAGGCATCTCTATGATTTAAATTCAATTTTATATATAAATAGCCTGTTTCTGGACAACTATATTTTTGAATACCTGCGCGTAAAGTACTTGTTAAAGCTACTTTAACGCAATTATTTAAAAGCACCTCATAATAACCAGCAGTTGCTTTTTCATTTTCATGTTTATACGAAACGCCATAATTAGAAGCACCTAAAAGTTTGGGGTCTATTTTAGTGGTTGAAAAAATAGGCAGAAAAGCAATATCTCCATAATCACTACAACCGGTTCCACTTAAATGTGTATGACTAAATCCATAAATAATAGAGTCATCATAATGATAACCACTACATCCATCCCAGCTACCATCTATACGTGTATCTGGGCTCAATTGCACCATGGCAAATGGAAGTGTAGCCCCTGGAAATGTATGGCCATGACCGCCAGTACCTATAAATGGATTTACATATTGAGTAAAATTTTCACTTTGAGCTACTAGTGTTATACTAATACTCATATAAAAAAACAAAAAATAATATTTCATAACTGTGAGTTTAATGGGCTGCAGTTGTGCTGTTGTCATCATAATTGATTCCTTGTTTTTTCAAAATATTTCGAACATGAAATCCATACCATGCTAAAAACAAGAAACAGATTACAGGTACCCAATAGGATTGATGAATACCTAAAATTTCTGGGGCTGCTAATTTCCCTTGTAATGGTGGTATTAATGCACCTCCTAAAATCATACTAATCAATAATGAGGAACCTTGATTGGTATATTTTCCTAATCCTGCAATGGCTAAATTAAATATGCATGGCCACATCACACTACAAAACAAACCCCCACTCATAAAGGAATATAAAGCGATATCGCCTGTTGTAAATAATCCGATTAACATCATGATACTAGCCGCTAATCCAAATATAATTAAGGTACGTGCTGGTTTTTCTTGTGCCATAAAATTAGCTACTATAAATACGAGTATCCAAATCCCATATATAAATAAATCATTCACATTGCCTTCTCTAATATTATTGAAAAATAACACTACTGCAAATGCTACAAATGGTATTACTACATTTAAAATTCGTTTTACAGTTTTACTCATCTTAAACACATTGATTGCACCTGTCCATCTACCAATCATTAAACTTCCCCAATAGAGAGATACATATTTGGCTACTTGATTCACTTGAATTCCTTTGATAGCTTTATCTTCTAATAAGGCACCTAAATTACTACCAATAGCTACTTCCACCCCTACATATACAAATATGGCTACCATCCCCCAAACTAGCTGAGGATATTTCAAAGCACCTAAACTGGTTTCTTTTATTTCATCTAATGCAGGTGTAGGTAATTTAGAAAATGCTAAAAATGCTGCCACCAACAACAAGATTATACTTAAAATTAAAAAAGGCATTTTTAAATCTTCTATATGAATGGAACTTGTAACAGCTGAATTAGCTGCAGAACCAAACATCACAAAACCAAATACTACCGGACCGATTGAAGTACCTAATGAATTAATACTACCTGCTAAATTTAAACGAAAGGATCCTTTTGATGGATCTCCTAAATTAATTACAAATGGATTAGCAACTATTTGTAGCATCGAAAATCCAAAAGCAATAACAAATAAACCAACTAGAAAAAACATATATTGATTTGTACTTACTGCAGGAACAAACAATAAGGCTCCAATAGCTGAAATTATTAATCCACCTACTAAACCAGACTTCATCCCATATTTATTAAATGGATCTCCAAACATACTCGACCAGATAAAATAAACTAATGACCCTACAAAATAAGCAATATAGAAAGCTGTATCTACTAATTGAGATTCAAATTGACTTAATGTAAAATGTTGTTTTAAAATAGGAATCAATACTCCATTACTTGCTGCTACAAAACCCCAAAAGAAAAATACGGATATAATAGTGGCTAAGGCTGAGTAATTGTTATTGTTTTGATTAGTTGATTGCATAATTATTGATTAATGTTAGATAAAAGTAAAGAATATCTTTTACAAGTTAAAAGCTAGATATACGTATTTGAATGTGTATAAATAAAAAAGGGCTATTCTTAACTAAGAATAGCCCTTTTAAAATTATATTTTAGATTAATTCAACACAAATGTTGTTGATCCAATTTTGTATCCACTTTGATATACTTCAGCTGTATATTTTCCTTCAGTATAAATATTTTGTGACCAGTAAACACAAACTTTTTTGCTTGTATTTTGATAATCTAATTCAACAGATTTGGTGTATTGAACATCTGTTCCGTCTTCAATTTTTATAACCCCAGAACCCATTGATTCTTGAGTAATAGTTGTACCATTTGGCCCTATCAATCGTACATATAAAGTTACATTACCTGCATCGATTACTTTATTATCCCCCGTTTCAAAGCACACTTTTATTTTATCTAAACGATTGATTTTATTTATTTCTATCTCTTTTCCACTTCCTTTTGTTTTAACACCTGTAGCTTTAATATTATTAGTATGTAATAATTTTCCTAACTCAAATTTACCAGTTAAGTATTCTTTATCTGATGTTAATTGTTTAGTCGTTTCTCTTTCTGCTGTTAAATCTGTTTCTAACTTAATATTTTTATCAGTCAATATTTTCTTCTCTTCTATTAAAGTATTAATCTGATTGATATACTCAGCATTTTGTTTTTGTAATTCATTAATTAATGCTTGCATCTTAGCTCTATCAGCATCCGATTTTTTTGCTTTACTTCCAAGTGCTGATAATTGAGAAGTTAAGGCACCAATTTTTTCTTCTCTTTCTTTAATCAATGCATCTAATTCAGCATTTTTTCCCTTCATCGACTCTAATTGCTCAGAAGTTAATGCTAAATTTTTCATAGTGTTTTGATAATCCGTTTCTGTTTTCACTTGCTGATCTTTAAGAGTAATATACTCAACAGATTTTTGAGGATTAAACGCTTTATAAGCAAAAAAGGCTGTGCTTAATGCTAATAATATACATAATGCAATAAGAATCTTATTTACATTATTTCCGGTTGATTGATTTTCTGACATATGTTTTATATTTTTATATTTGTACAACGCAAAATTATTCTAATTAATTACAAATAGGAGCATTTAGCCTATTTATTTATTAGCTAACCTTTGTTAATATCTATAAAATCAAACATATATTCTATGCTTAACGAACAATATTGGTCAAATCGATACCAAAACCAGCAAGATGGATGGGATATAGGATATCCTGCTCCAGCATTGACAGCACTTATAGACCAACTTACAGATAAAAACACCAAAATACTCATTCCAGGATGTGGTAATGCTTACGAAGCTGCTTATGCATATGAAAATGGGTATAAAAACACCTTTATTATAGATTGGGCACTAAAACCATTACAAGCTTTTCAAAATAAACATCCTCATTTTCCTGCAAATCAAATTATTCATGCTGATTTTTTTAAACATGAAGGTCAATATGAGGTCATTATCGAACAAACCTTCTTTTGTGCTTTAGACCCACTTATGAGGTCTGATTATGTTAAAAAATGTTCATCTCTATTAGTTGTCAAAGGTCACTTACAAGGATTATTATTTAATTGTACTTTTGAAAAAGCAGGTCCTCCTTTTGGTGGTAACAAAAATGAATATATGACTTTATTTGAACCTTATTTTGATATCTTAACCATGGAGAACTGTTCAAATTCAATCCCTCCTCGCAGCGGAAATGAATTGATTTTTGATTTAGTGAAAAAATAAATATCATACCATATGACTTCTACTGATCTCCAAAATATCCTTTTTATAGATATAGAAACGGTTCCCATTGTAAAACAATTTGAAGATTTAGATGCTGAATTTCAAAAATTATGGACCGATAAACATCTTTTTTTTCGCGACTCCCAAGATGTAAACCCGGCTCTAACATTTGAACAAAAGGGTGGTATCTATGCCGAATTTGGCAAAATAGTATGTATTTCTGTTGGTTATCTATATGAGGATAAACGTAAACGAGATTTCCGTATTAAATCATTTTGTAGCGCTGATGAAACTGAAATATTAAAAGCTTTCGTAGCCATGGTAAAAAAAAGTTTTAATACTAAAAAAAATAATTTCTGTGGCCATAATATTAAAGAATTTGATATCCCCTATTTATGTCGAAGAATGCTTGTAAATAATATTGAGATTCCTAAAATACTAGATGTAAGTGGAACCAAACCATGGGAAAATAATTTTATCGATACTTTACAATTATGGAAATTTGGTGATTATAAAAATTATACTTCTTTAAAATTACTTGCCCATCTATTTAACATTCAAACTCCAAAAGATGATATCGAAGGCAAAGATGTAGCCTCGATCTATTGGCAACAAAATGACCTAAATAGAATTAGTACATATTGTCAAAAAGATGTACTCACCACTGCACAACTATTTTTTAAATTTAATCGAATACCTTTGCTTCAAGAAAACGAAGTTACTTTTCTGAAATAATACCTAATGAAGATAGCATTGATTCATATTCGTCTAATGAACAAAGGAGGTTTAGAAACTCGTTTAATTAATTACATGAACTACTTTTTAGATAAAGGTCATGAGGTTACTATTATCACTTCTAAAATATCTGGTGAAATTATTTTACCAACTAAAGTAAAAGTAGTTGTAGTACAGCTCAGTAAATATCCAAAGTTTAGTCGTCCTTTATTTTTTAATTATAAATTAGAAAAACTACTTCCATCATATACATTCGATTATGTATTATCCTTAGAGAGAACTTGGACTCAAGATCATCTCATCGCACCAAATACACATATTGGTTATTTGAAAGCACAACATAAATTTTTTAGAGATCCTTCTGATTTACTTCAACTTTATTTAGATAAAAAATCATTTCAGCAAGTGAAACATATTTATGCTTGCTCACAAATGGTAAAAGATGAAATCATTAACGATTACCATATCGATTCGGCTAAAATTAAAGTGGTTTATCCTCCCTTAAATACCGCAAAATTTAACTTAGCTATAAGAAAAAACAGAGCCTTATATCAAAAGAAATATGGTATAGATGACACTCAATTAAATTTTTGTTTTGTTTCTACCAGCCATAAACGTAAAGGCTTAGACTTACTGATTGAAGTGTTTTCAAGACCAGAAAATCAAGACAAACACCTCTATATAGCAGGATCACATACTTCCTTTAAACAAACGAATATTCATGCTTTAGGCTTTGTTACTGAAATGCATGAACTATATTGCGCTGTTGATGCCACCCTACATCCTGCCATTTACGAACCGTTCGGACAAATCATTAGCGAATCTATTGCCTGCGGCACCTATGTAATGGCATCTGATAATGTAGGGGCTAAAGAAATTATATTAAATCAAGAAATAGGTTTAGTACTACCAAATGCAAATAAAGAAGCATGGTTTCAAGCAGTAAAGCAATTTAATTCTAAAAAGATTATCGATGAATCTTTTGTGAATCAACTAACAAATGAACTACAACTAGCCGCGCATATGCAAAAAATATTTAATTAACTGATACTTTTATTCAATTATTGCAATTGATTTAGGGTAACAGATATAGTACTTGACCACTGGTTTGGATAATACCATAATATTTAATTGATCACTTGCCTTAGCAATATCATCTACTTGTCCATTTTTATGTAAAATACCAATTCTGCCTGCATTAGGATTATACGCGTGATTACCTGTTGATTCCGTAAACACTAAATAAATAGCATCTTCAATAGCAATCGAATATTGAGCAGCGGCACGTTTACGTAATTCATTTACATATTCTACTGTAGGCGCATAATCTAATACTTCAATCTTAAATAATTTTCTTTCCACTATGGCAGTACATAAACTACTTAATATTTTATCTTCACTATACATCCACATTTTTAAAGCTGAAAAAATATCTATATCATCTAGTTTCGTGAAATGATTAATAGCATCTGTATCAAGCTTGAAATCGGCAATATTAATTCTTCTTTCTAAAAAGTATTTTAAGTCTATTGTTGCGGGCAATTCTACACCTTGCAACATTAAATCCTTTGCTCTTGAAATAGCTCGAATCATCATTTGCTCAACGCATAACACTGTTTTGTGTAAATAAACTTGCCAGTACATTAATCGACGTGCAATTAAAAATTTCTCGACAGAATAAATTCCTTTAGCCTCAATCACTAACTCATCATCTACAACATCCATCATTTTTATAATTCTATCATGACCGATAACACCCTCACTCACACCAGTAAAAA
>CANHVE010000020.1 GCA_947464015.1 Saprospirales bacterium
AGTTTAATTAAGTTAAAATTAGTTGCATGATTTAATTTCTCCTGCATTTCACTTGCACTTGAAACACCTATGGTATATGTACATTCAGGCGAATTTGTTTCGGTAGGCAAATATGTTCTTACAGATTTTAATTCCATTTTACCTTTCAAGTCCCATAATGCATTATTAATAGCTGCCTTCACTGGATAAAATCCTTTCAATTGACTATGAATCGATGCACTTATTACCGTTGGATCTATAACATCATTTGTATACTTTTCTAATTGTATTTGCTTTAAAAAATCTAAGCAATTTGTAATATTTTCTGGCAAATAAGGAGGCAAAGTAATTTCACCATAACCCGAATAATTTTCGTGAGTAATTTTTATAAAGATGCAATCGGTATGACTTCTAATACCATGTGCAATATGAAATGGATATTTAAATTGCAATGGATATATTAAATGATGAATCTGCATATGCTTATACTAATAACCCTGTATTTGCTTTAAATATTTTTACTGCAATAGCAATTAATATGATTCCGAATATTCTTCTAAGTACAGCTAAGCCACTTATACCTAAACGTTTTTCTATATGCGGAATAAATTTCAATACTCCAAAAACAATAAGTAAATTAAGTAAAATTGCTACTAATATATTTCCATCTCGATATTGCGCTTTCATTGACAATAGAGTTGTGAGTACACCTGCTCCAGCTATTAATGGAAAAGCTAGAGGAACTATCGAAATATCACTATATTCAGTATCTGGCTTAAATATATTTCGACCTAAAATCATTTCTAATCCTATAAGAAAGATGACAATAGAACCTGCAATTGCAAAAGATTTGATATCTAAATCAATTAGGCCTAAAAGAAGATTACCAAAATACAGAAACACTAACATTAATAATCCAGCAACCACTGTAGTTTTAAATGGATGTAACTGTCCGAAATTTTTCTTCAGATTAACAATAATAGGAATAGTACCAATTATATCAATAACGGCAAATAAGGTTAAAAATATGGTGATTATTTCTTTCCAACTTAAATGATATTCCATTTGATTCTATTTAAGATACAAAAATACGCATTAATGTTAGCCTAAGAGTTTTATTTGTGCACTATTCATTATTCATATTGGCCAATTCTTCTAAGATAATCTTATTTACTATAAGTTTACCTGTACTTTTTTGATTCCAATTTTTGATCTCATCATTCAAATATTTATGTAAAGGCATTAATTGTTCTTTACTAAACAATTTACTTGATTCTATGATGGCTTGTGCTACATTATATTGAGGCAACATTTTACCATCATCAATTTTGATGCATGCACCCCATCGTTTATTTTTAAAGCCTAAGCAAAAAATACCTTCAGCGCCTGTTTTACCTATTACTTCTTTATGGCAAATTTTCATCATATCGGTGCAGTATCTATCGGTACCTGCTACCATTTCTGGATATTTTGAAACAGCTTCTATAATCAAATTACAAGCTTTTTGTCTTCTAGCATCATACTTTTCATTGCAAATTAAATTTTTATAGCCGATTGCTTGATGGTATACATTTACATTGTAAATAGGTGCTGAGCAACCATCAAAGGCATAATGCATCGTATTCATATCCACTTCATACATCGATGCACAGGTTTCTTTTATCAATTTTTGTAAGGGATGTTCAGGAGATAAATAGGTTTCAGTATCCCAATTATTAAATACACATAAAGATAAAAAACCTGCATGTTTACCTGAACAATTATTATGTATATCTTGGGGGGCTGCTCCTTGAGCATACATAGGTATAAAATCTTTTGGCAGCATAGGATAATGAGCTCCACATTGCAATGCATACTTATCTAAACCTATTTTAGTTAATATACTGTTTACTGTTTCTACATGATACGATTCTGCATTATGCGAACCACACATAATGGCAATTTCTTCTAAACTAAATCCAAATTTTTCAAGTGCACCACTTTCTAATAAAGGTATATGTTGTAAATATTTCATAGCACTCCTTGGGAAACAATCTTGATAGATATCTCCTTTAGAGTAAAGAACTTTATTGTTTTCATCTACGATGCATATCACACCACGATGAAAACTTTCTAATGTTTCTGCTCTCCATGCTTCTACTAGTATAGGATTTGTCATAAAAATATAGTTTTTATTGGCAATGTAAAATTAGTCATTTAACTTCGTACTATGAATTATATCATCCAATTCATTTTAATGCCCTTTAGTATCTTATATGGACTCATAAACACCATCATTAATTGGTTATATGAAAAAAAGATATTGAAAAGTGTGCGCTTTGCTCATCCAGTAATATGCGTTGGTAATTTATCTGTAGGAGGAACAGGCAAAACACCTCATATAGAATATTTGATTCAATTACTAAAACCTCACTATCATATTGCTACATTAAGCAGAGGATATGGCAGGAAAACAGCTGGATTACTCTATGCAAACGAAAATAGTACCGCTGCTGAAATAGGAGACGAACCCATGCAATATAGCATGAAAAACCCTGAAATACCTGTAGTAGTAGGTGAAAACAGGCTATTAGCAATTCCCGACATTCTGAGTTCATTTCCTAATAATCAATGTATATTATTAGATGATGCCATGCAACATCGTAGTGTTAAAGCAGGTTTAACCATTATGATCTCACAATATGATAAACCCTTTTATAAAGATTTCATTATTCCTGCTGGAAGATTACGTGAACCTCGCAGCGGGTATAAACGTGCCGACATTATCGTTGTAAGTAAATGTCCTGAAAATATTAGCCCTGAAGAACAAGATAAAATTATAGAACACATAAAGCCATTTAGCTATCAGCATGTATATTTTTCAAGCTTTCAATATGGCTCTATTTATCCAATGTTTACCCATCTTCCATTTATAAACGATTGGAAAGATTATACAATTTTTATTTTAACAGGCATTGCTGATAATAGTAAAATGATCAACTATTGTAAAAGTATTTATAAGGAAGTCTTTTCATTCGATTATAAAGACCATCATTATTTTGACAGATACGATATTGAAAAAGTAAGTGATTTATTTAATGAAATCAAAAACGAAAAAAAAATTATTATCACCACTGAAAAAGATGCCACTCGTTTAGCATTAGAAAAAGAATTTATCTGGAAAAAAAACTTACCTATTTATTTATTACCTATTCAAGTTAAATTTATAGAAAACAATAAAAGTAAATTTGAAGCAGATATACATCAATATTTATCTGTTACTTTGCAAAAAAATAATAAAACAATATAAAATTAAGTATATATGGAACTATTTGATAAAATTCAGGAATGTGTACAATACATTCAATCGAAAACTAAAGTGAATCCCAAAATAGGAATCATACTCGGTAGTGGATTAAGTAATCTTACTAAAGAAATTAACATCATTGATACAATCCCTTATAATGATTTACCTCATTTTGCTCAATCTACTGTGAAAGGTCATGGTGGTAGTTTAGTTTTTGGCACATTAGAAGGCAAGGAAGTAGTTTGTATGAGTGGTCGTTTTCATTACTACGAAGGTCATAGTATTGAAGCCGTTACATTTCCTGTACGAGTGATGAAATATTTAGGAGTGACTCACCTTTTAGTTTCTAATGCTAGTGGAGGGATGAAGGCTGGAATGGAAGTGGGTGATTTAATGATCATTACTGACCATATTAATCTTCAACCAGAACATCCATTAAGAGGTAAAAATGATGAACGATTAGGACCTCGTTTTCCAGGCATGTTAGACACCTATGATAAAGAAATGATTGCAACTGGATTGCAAATTGCTAAAAGCATCAATGCTCGATGTCATACAGGAGTTTATGTAGGGGTGCAAGGACCAACCTTTGAAACCCCGAGTGAATATCAATATTTTGCTCGTATAGGAGGAGATGCTGTAGGGATGAGTACTGTACCAGAAGTGATTGTTGCTCGACATGGTGGGATGAAAGTTTTTGCTATTTCAGTTGTATCTGATATTGGCTATCCATTTGATGCCATGGATGAGAAAATAAGTCACGATATTGTTTTAGCTAAAGCAAGTGCTGCAGAACCTGTAATGACTGCTATTATTAAAGGATTGATTCAAACACACAATTTTTAAATTCGATTTTTGAAAAAAATAACAGCTATTTTATTTATTGGATTACTTAGTCTTTCTGTAATGTCACAAAAATCATTACAAGAAAAACAAGATAGTATTGCTTCCTATAAAGCCTACTATTATTATGTGAATGCTCCTGAACAACTACATAATTTCGATACTACTATAAATAATATAGAAGAATATAATTTTGTACAACGCGCTACAGATGAATATATAAATTTAGGAAATATTGGAACGGCTGCTTTCCCATTACTTATAAAACCCTATATTCCAAGTGGATTCCAGAATGGAATACGGATGTATGATTTATATTGGCTCTATATGGACAGTGTAAAGATGTATAATATAAAACGTCCCTATTCAGAACTTACTATGAATTTAGGATTACGTCAAGAATTAAATTTTAGCGGTAATCATAGTCAAAATTTAGGAAGAAATTTTCAATATGGAATTTCATTTAATAGAATTAATTCTATAGGCTATTATCAAAGACAGCGTACATTAGGGAATACTGCATGTTTATACACCAGATATATTACTAAAAACAAAAAGTTTGTTTCACTTCTTTGCTTTGTTTATAATGGCTTTAAAAATCAAGAAAATGGCGGCTTATCATCTGATATATTTACCAATGCCACAGAAGCACTACTCACTAAATCATTGGCTGATGTAAGACTTTCCAATGCACAAAGTAATTATAGAGAAGTAGCGCTTCAAGGAAGTCAATCTTATGAAATTGGATATAAATACGATGAAAAGGTGAATGACACATTAACCATAAAAAATTATCAACCAATAGCAAATATCAAGTACCAAATCAAATTTGCCAATAACAAATTTAATTTTGTCGATAAATCAGCTACTATCGATAGTAGTTATTATGAATCTTTTTATTATTCAAACATATACAATGTTCCTGTAGATACCTTATCTAATACATTACGTTATAATAGCATTACACAAAGCATCAGTTTCAATTTTTTAGGCACTAAAAAAATTAAAAACTATAAAGGCAAATTTATTAACCTAGTAGCAGGAGCAAAACTAGAACATGAAAACATTGAATTACGTCAAAATTTTTATGAACGCACGAGCAATAATTTAAGTATAGAAGGTTTTGTGAGAAGCAATTCACAAGCAAATAAAAAATGGAATTATCTAGCATTTGCCAAGATCTTTTTAGCAGGATACAATCAGGGAGATATAGAATTAAGAGGAAAATTTTCTTATGACTTTTCCGCTTTTGGTTATTTGCAAATTGCAGGCTTATGGAGTAGAAGAGAAGCAAATTGGACAGAAAATAATTACTACAATTATGCAGGAAGTTGGAGTAATAATTTCAACAAAACAAATACTTTACTATTACAAGCTACATACACTAATAAACTAACTAAGAATAAATTTAAGTTCAATACTATTTTAAATGCTAGTAATTATATTATTAATCAATATATCTATTGGAATAATAATATGCAAGCAACTCAATTATCAAACACTTTAAATATATTTCAGGCAGAGGCATCTATAAATATAGCTTATGGCAAAGTACATTTAGATAATTATTTATGTTTTCAAAAAGCATCTACTAACTCCATACATCTTCCAACTTATTATATTAAAAACAGTTTATATTATGAGCGTTTGATGTTTAAAAAAGCATTATTGATTCGATTCGGAATAGATTCGAGATATATCAGTGCTTATTATGCAAATGGCTATCAACCACTAACCGGTCAGTTTTATACACAAGACAAAATTTTAAGTAGATATACACCACTTATAGATGTATTTATAAATGCTAAAATAAAAACAGTACGTATTTTTATTAAAGGGAATAATTTATTTCAGGGTATAGGATTAAAAGGAAATTACAACGCTTACTTGTATCCATCTGATGAAAGATCATTTAAGTTTGGTGTCACTTGGAGATTTCTTGATTAAAAAAAATGTCTAAATACAAATTAAAAAAACTAATCAGTTTTCTAACACCTATACTTTTAGTATTTAATTATTTTATACTATTAGACTTGATTGCACTCCCCACCATACAACAGACTATATATATAAATTATAAACTTATAGACGAAAAGAGTAATTCTATATTAATTGATTCAAAAAACAAAGAACATCAAGTTTCTTACGACCTCTATTTATCTTGTAATAATTATGATACATTACAAATAAGCAACTCAATAGTTTTTAAATTTGTTAGAGATATTACCATTAAAAGTAAGCACGAAACATTCAAATATAATATTGAATCTCTTTATAGCACTGTGTTCTTTTTCACACTTTTATTTGTAGCTTGGTATTTACTCAAAGGATTGCATGAATATTTATACTATGTTTTTTTTATTCCTTACATGGTCATGAATTTTTACTTCTGGACCTATTTATTAACCTATAGAATATAAAATTAATAGCATTCATATTGTTTACTTTCCAATACATTACTTAAAAAACAAGGTGTATAAATGCGCATAAAAATTCCATAGACCTAAATATCTTTGGCATTAAATTTGAAAAGCAAACAAATCTTTTAACCAAAATAAAATATGATGAAAAAAATTAAACTTGTGTGTACGCTATTCCTATTTATAACAAGTGTTGGTACTTATGCTCAAAACAACAATACCATTGAAGCAAAAACGGTAATTCTCGATAAATTAAAAGGAGAAAAAAGTGAAATTGAAAAAAGAATAGCTGCAACTGAAGCGGAAATTACTGCTTTAAAACCAGTTAAAAAATGGAAATATGGTGGATTTGCAGCACTCAATCTAAACCAAGCTGCTTATGTAAATTGGGCTCCAGGAGGAGTAAATTCAGTTGCAACTACTTTATTAGGTAATGCATTTGCTAATTATCAATACAATAAAATTAGTTGGAATAATAGTATTGATGCTACTTGGGGGATATTATATGCAAATAAAAGACTTCGTAAAAACGATGATCGTTTAGAGATCAATTCTAAATTTGGATATGCACTTCGTAAAAATGTGGACGTTGCTATTTTAGCAAGTTTTTTAACTCAATTTTCACCCACTTATGATTATACTACAAATAATGGCGTATATCCTTTAAAATCTTATTTTGCAGCACCTGCATGGGTAAACCTAAGTTTAGGTATCGATTATAAACCTACTTCTTATTTCTCATTATACATCTCACCAGCAGCAGGTAAAATAACACTCGTAAAAAAAGATCCACTAATAGACGAAACTAGCTATGGATTAGCTCCTGGCAAAACTTACAGAGCTGAGTTTGGTGCATTAGTAAGAGCTACTTTGAAAAAAGACTTAGTGAAAAATGTGTCTTTATGGACTCAATTAGACCTATTTAATAATTACACCGATAATTCTACTGATGTTTTTGGAAAATCGAATAGAGGAAATATCGATGTAAATTGGCAAGTACGCGTAGATATGAAAATAAACAAATTTTTATCTGCTAACGTTTATACTCAATTGATATATGATCATGATCAAAAAGTAAACGTAAAAGTAAAAGATGCTGCTGGTGATTATATACAGAATGCAGATGGTTCTTACGTAACTTCTCCAAGAAACTCTAGAGTTCAATTTAGAGAAGCATTAGGTGTAGGTGTATCTTATAAATTTAGCAATAAATAATAGATAATTATTTTTTTAATTTGGAGGTCGCTATGTATTCATATAGCGACCTCCTTTTTTTTATTTTAACTTTGCAAAAAAAAATAATATGCAGAATACTTCTCATTTATTGATGATTCGTCCAGCAGCTTTTCAATACAATACAGAAACGGCTAAAAGCAATGACTATCAAAAAAACATTAATACAATTTCACAAAATGAAATTGTAAAAACAGCTCAAAAAGAATTTGATGAATTTGTTGAAATACTTACAGATAATGGCGTGAATGTACTTGTGATTGAAGATACAATTGAGCCAGCAAAGCCAGATGCTGTTTTCCCTAACAATTGGATAAGTATGCATGAAGATGGCACTATTTATATCTATCCTATGAAAACTGCTAATCGAAGAATTGAAAAGAGAATGGATATAATTGATACCATTAAGAAAAAATTTAAAGTTAATCAGGTAGTAGATTTGAGCTCTTATGAAAATGAAGATCGAGCCTTAGAAGGCACTGGTAGTATGATATTTGACCACGACTACAAAATAGTATATGCTTGTTTATCGCCACGAACCGACAAACAGATACTTATAGAATTTGCTGCAAAAATTGATTATAAACCAGTTGTTTTCAATTCATTTAAAAGTAATGGACAAGCTCAATACCACACCAATGTAGTGATGTGTGTAGGTAAATCGTTTGTGGTTATTTGTTTAGATTCTATTTCAGATAAGAAAGAACGTAAATTAGTTGAAGACAGCATCAAATCGACTAAAAAAGAAATCATTGAGATTAGTCGCGAGCAATTAGAGAAACACTTTGCGGGCAATATGTTACAAGTTCAAAATAAACAAGGAGACTTATTTTTAGTAATGAGCGAACGAGCCCTAAAATCTTTAAATGACGAGCAATTAGACCAAATCCAAAATCATTGCGATATATTAACGGCTCCCATCTACCTAATAGAGGAGATTGGTGGTGGTAGCGCAAGATGTATGATGGCTGAAATATTTCTACCTAAATTATAAGTCATTCTAACAATTTAGCTATGCTATTAGGCTGAATGCCTTTAATTTATTACCTTTGTGTCTTGAAATAAATTCATTTATTACAAACTAATCACAAATCGCATTTCGATTTTATATCTAAAGTATCATGAGAGCTAAAGTACATGTACCATCTGAGGTAGCCCCTCTTAAGAAAGTAATTGTTCATTTTCCAGATGATGGAATTGAAATTGTTACTCCTAGTAATGCCCTAGAATTTCTATATGATGACATCGTATATCTCGATCGTATGCGTGAAGAACATACACTATTTTGGAATACTTTAGAAGCTTTTATTGGCAGAAGAAATGTATATGATACAGAGGTTTTATTATTAGAAGTAATTAAAAAAAATAAGATTGCTCGTACGCAATTAATTAATTATATCTGCACGCATGAAAAATGTGAAGACAATATCAAAAATGCGTTAAATCGTTTGAAAGATGAAGATTTAGTGTATACGTTATTTACAGGTTACTTAGAAAAAAGAGATAAACAAATTTTCTCTCCACTACCAAACTATGTATTTACTAGAGATATTGGTATCATGGTAAACGACCATGTTATTATTTGCCAAGCAGCTAAAAATGCACGTACGAGAGAAAATATTATTACTCGTTGTATTATATATAATCACCCATTATTTAAGAATGTACAAGATGATAAAATCATCGATCTAACAAAAGAAAAAGATGAAAATGTAACCTTAGAAGGGGGTGATGTAATGACTTATAGTAAAGACCTTTTGATGGTTGGTGTAAGCGAAAGAAGTACAGAACAAGCATTTGATGTATTAAAACAAAAAATGTTTGAAAAAGATATCGTAAAACAAGTAGCGAAAATTGAAATTCCGAAAGAACGCTCTTGCATGCATATAGATACATTATTTACACAAGTGAGCTCACATGAATGGGTAGTATATAAACCTTTTACATTAGATGATGGCAAATGTAAAGTGACGCTTTATACTAAAGGCGAAAAAAAACCAATGGTATTTCCTAATCTAAAAGACTTTTTAAAATATATAGATCCTAAAGTTGATTTCATTATTTGTGGTGGTGGCGAATATCCGTATGATGAAAGAGAACAATGGACCGATGGCTGTAACTTAGTGGCATTAAAAGATGGAGTAGCTATTGCTTACGAACGAAATCCAAAAACTCAAGAAGCTTTTGAAGATAAAGGATATCGTATCATCGATGCTGAATCGATTGTTCAGGCATATAAACAAGGATTATTTCATCCAGATAAAGTTAAACGTACTATCATTATTACTCCAAGTACTGAATTAAGTAGAGCTAGAGGTGGTCCTCATTGTATGACTTTCCCTATCTTAAGAGGTTAATCTTAATTCCCAGGGAAAAAATAAGCAATCACTAATTGAATCAATCCAATTAGAAAGCCTAATACACCACCTACCCATTCAATAAAGGTGAATTCATTTTTTAGAATATCATTCAATATTTTCTCTAGTTTTTCTGGTGGAAATGCATTCACCTTCTGACTAATCAACTCTTCAATATTTAAGTTGGCTTCTATAGAATTAACCATATCTCCAAGCATATCTGGGGCAAATGTTTCTACCTGTCCCATCACTTCCGTTTTGATTTTTAATTTTGTTCCTGATCCAATAAATAATGACATAATTGGATACTTTTCAGGCATAGAATTATTTAAATAATAATCAATTTTTTCTTCCAATTTAACATGAATATTTTTCATAGCTTCTGCAGAATGTAGTTTGCTTTGTATATCTTCTATACTCAACAATTCTTCAGCTACCATTTTACCAATCTTGGTTGCTATCACTGCTTGTCGTTTAGGGAATATGCCTTGTATATTATATCCTAAAATAAAGGTAGGTTTACGTGGTCTAAACAACATTAAAACGGCAATATAATTAGTAAACCAACCAATAATTGCAGAAATAAAAGGTAAGGTATATATCATTTTCATTTATACAAATATAGTTTGCTTATTAGGTATTTCAATTTTCAATTTTAAACACGGCTGTTTGTGGTCTAATACTCTCCACTCCCCCTACATTTTCATGTAATAATAATGCTTGTGATTTAGGCTCATCAAACACTTCAGCTATATTTTTTATGATTCCTACGGGTATATTTTTATGTATCAATTCAAAATACAAATCATCTCTTTTCCACTTTTCAATAGCTGATTGTAAGAGTGCTACCAATTCTTTTCTATTTTTCACCCTATTTGCATTCACTTCAAATCGTTCGTCATTAGGCAATGATTTTAATTCTAAGATATCACATAGTATTTCAAAATGCTTATTCGTGCCAATGGCAAATAATATTTCTTTTTGATCTTGAGTCATAAATACATCGCCATAGGGAGCAATATTTGGATGGGCACTACCCATTTTAAGTGGGATATTTTTATCCATTAACCAATTAGTAGCTTGATTGACTAAAGAGGCTATGGCACTATCATACAAACTTACACTTACTTTACAACCTACTTGAGTGAATCCTCTTTGGATTAAAGCAACTAAAATTCCTTCTTTTAATTGATGAGCCGCTAATACATCTATTAATGCTACTGGCATTTTTGCAGCAGGAGAACCACTCTCTCCATTCATACTCATAAAACCTGTTTCTGCTTGTAATATAGCGTCATAGGCTACACGCTCACTATCTTCACCAAATCCATTAATACTTGCATAAATCAATTTAGGATTTATTTTTTTTAGTGTATTATAATCTAATTTAAATTTGGCAGCATCTCCTGGTTTAAAATTTACAATCAATATATCCGTATGCAATAAACTATCATATAAATATTGAAGATTTTCTGATTGGCTTAAATCACTAAAGACCGTTTTTTTACCATAATTGGCACTGGCATAATAAGAAGAATAATTAGTAGAACTCATCGATGATTTCCACGAACGAGTAACATCTCCATTTGTTTTAGAATTTTCAATTTTTAAAACTTGTGCCCCTAACTCTGCGAAAAAAGTACCTACCAATGGTCCAGCTAAAACACTAGAAAGCTCAATAATTTTTAAATTTTTAAAAAAAGAAGATTTATCTTCTGCAATTAGTGACATATTTTAATATTGAAAATCAATTATTTATATAAATAAACTAGGAGAAAAAAGAGTTAGAGAGTCATACTTATGTCAAAATATGTTAAAGTAGTAAAAGCACCAAACTATTTAATAATATCTGTCGTTATATACCTTGAAACTTATTCATATCGAAAAGTTTCTTCATATTTTGGGTTTTGGGTGTAAAAAAGAGGGGCTTTCTAGCCCCTTTTTTATTTACATGTAAAGCCTAAGGCTCTTAATTTTTTTATGGCTTCAGTATATTCTTTACTACTTGCATAGTCAGTTTTACATACATTCACTTCATCTCCAGAAGTTTTACAAAAATAACAATCAGGAGTACATGACATAATACTTATACTAATTGTAGCAACTAATGTAAGTGATAAAATAATTTTTTTCATTGTAATTTTATTATTGTTCAAAAATAGTCATTTATTATTCAAAGTTCAAACCTGGTATTGAAGGCATTGCTCCTTTCATTTCTTCACGAATAATTTCTTCGCTTTTATTGGTAGCATCCTGCATAGCCTCTTTAATAGAATTTAATACTGTTTCTTTATTGTTTTGCTGATAAAAGGTATCATCCACATCTATTTGTAATACTCGTCTTGCACCATTAACAGTAACTTTTACTGATGCATCTCGATTAATACCTACAATTTTAGTGGCTTCTAATTTATTTTTTGTTTCTTCCATTTTAGACTGGATGTCTTTCATTTTTCCAAGAAAATCAAGCATAATTAAATTATTTAAATACAAAAATACAATTTAGTTATAATTTTGAAGCCTAAACAGAAATATATATGTCTAATTATTTTATTAAAGATTGTATCACTTTAAGAGAAAGTCCAGGTTGTGGGCTGGGTGTATTTGCAACCAAAGATATTCCAGCTGGAACAGCTATTGAATGTGCTCCTGTACTTGTAATGAATATGAAAGACACTAAATTAATTGGAGATACGTTTCTATATAATTACTATTTTAATTGGGGCGATAGTAGTAGATTAAGTGCTATCGTATTAGGTTGGGGCTCTATGTATAACCATTCATATGATCCAACCTGTAAGTATGAAACCGATTATGAAGATAAAACGTTTAAAGTTATTACACGCAAAGCCGTAAAAAAAGGCGAAGAAGTAACTATCAATTATAATTTCTATCCCGAAGATCAATCACCTCTTTGGTTTAATACGAAGGAGATAAAAAGCAAAACTTCTGATTCTAAAAAGAAAAAGAAATAATAGCTTTCTAAATATATCATTGTCTTTTGAATTTATTTAAAAAAACTATATATTTGTAATCGATAAACTTATCAAGAAAGACGGAGGGAGCAGGCCCATAGATGTCTTGGCAACCTAGATTGCATTTATCTACTAAATATTCTGTTGAATACATCAACAACTATCATGTGATAAATATTATTGGTGCCAATTCCTGCCCAAGCCCCATAAGGCTTTGGGAAAAGATAAGAAGAATTATTTCGCACTTCTACTTATATTTTCAATCCATTTTTTTGTGTAAAAAGTTTGTCGCATTTTATATATGACAGATATCAAACAATTATTAAATAAGCGCATTCTTATACTAGATGGTGCAATGGGCACAATGATTCAACGCTATCAATTGAACGAAAATGATTTTCGAGGAGAACGTTTTAAAAATCATTCACTTGATTTACAAGGCAATAATGACTTGCTTTCTATTGTTCGTCCAGATATTATTGAAGCTATCCATAAAGCCTATTTGGATGCGGGTTCAGATATCATTGAAACCAATACTTTTAGTGGCACTACTATAGCTCAAGCAGATTATAAACTTGAATCAATAGTATATGAATTAAATTATGAAAGCGCACGCATTGCCAAAAAAGCATGTATGGAATACACTGCTATGGATCCTTCTAAACCAAGATTTGTTGCAGGTGCCATCGGACCAACAAATAGAACTGCTTCTATTTCTCCAGATGTAAATAATCCTGGTTTTAGAGCTATAACATTCGATGAATTAGTTGAAGCATATGCACTACAAGTAAAAGGTTTGATAGAAGGTGGTGCTGATCTATTATTAGTTGAAACCGTTTTTGATACACTTAATTGCAAAGCAGCACTTTTCGCCATTCATCAAGTGTTTGATGAGTTAAATAAAGAACTACCTATAATGGTTTCAGGTACTATTACAGATGCTAGCGGTAGAACACTGAGTGGGCAAACAGCAGAAGCGTTTTATATTTCTGTATCTCATGCCAATTTATTATCTGTTGGATTAAATTGTGCACTAGGTGCAAAAGAAATGCGTCCTTACTTAGAAGCGATCTCCAAAATGGCCGATTGTTATGTAAGTGCTTATCCCAATGCTGGTTTACCAAATGAATTTGGCCAATACGATGAAAGCCCTGAGCAAATGGGCAAACAAGTTGAAGAATTTTGTGCAAGTGGATTCATTAATATTTTAGGGGGCTGTTGTGGTACCACTCCAGATCATATTAAAGTTATGGCTACAATAGCTGCTAAATATAATCCTCGTCAGTTACCTATATTACAAGATTAACACCTAAATTATACATCAAAAAGACATATTTTCTTAGATACTATATATGAATAAATTTTTAAAACTAAGTGGTCTTGAACCATTAATCATAAGACCTGACAGTAATTTCGTAAATGTTGGGGAGCGAACAAATGTAACAGGTTCAGCTAAATTTCTCAAACTTATAAAAGATGAAAAATATGAAGACGCATTGAGTGTAGCTCGCGAACAGGTAGAAGGAGGTGCACAAATATTGGATGTGAATATGGATGAAGGGATGTTAGATGGAGTTTATGCCATGACAACCTTCCTAAATTTAATTGCATCTGAACCAGATATTTCAAAGATTCCAATTATGATCGATTCTTCCAAATGGGAAATCATTGAAGCAGGATTAAAGTGTGTGCAAGGAAAATGTATAGTAAATTCAATTTCACTTAAAGGTGGTGAAGCAGAATTTATTCGTCAAGCAAAATTGATTAGAAATTATGGCGCAGCTGTCATCGTGATGGCTTTTGATGAAGATGGGCAAGCAGATAGTTATGAAAGAAGAATAGAGATATGTTCTCGTAGTTATAAAATATTAACTGATACAGTAAAGTTTCCGGCAGAGGATATCATCTTTGATCCCAATATTTTCCCTGTAGCAACAGGCATGGAAGAACATAGACAAAATGCAATTGATTTCTTTAGAGCCACTAAATGGATTCGTACCAATTTACCTCATAGTCATGTAAGTGGAGGAGTAAGCAATGTTTCATTTTCATTTAGAGGGAATAATACTGTAAGAGAAGCTATGCATGCAGCATTTTTATATCATGGTATACAAAACGGCATGGATATGGGCATTGTAAACCCTACCATGTTAGAAGTATATGACGATATTGATAAAACTTTATTAGAGTTAGTTGAAGATGTATTATTAGATAGAAAAGATGATGCTACAGAAAGATTAATGTCTTATGCAGAAACGGTAAAGAAAAAAGATAAGAAAGAAGAAGTGTTTGATCAATGGAGAAGTGGCACCGTAGAACAACGTTTAGCTCATGCACTTGTAAAAGGAATTGTTGATTTTATAGATATAGATACGGAAGAAGCTCGACTTAAATATGATAAACCATTACATGTAATTGAAGGTCCTCTTATGGATGGAATGAATATAGTGGGCGATCTTTTTGGAAGTGGGAAAATGTTTTTACCTCAAGTAGTCAAAAGTGCACGTGTAATGAAAAAGGCAGTGGCTTATTTAGAACCTTTTTTAGAAGAAGAAAAAAAGAAAAACCCTGCATCTGCTCAAGTACAAGGCAAAATATTGATGGCCACTGTAAAAGGAGATGTTCATGATATAGGTAAAAATATTGTAGGAGTAGTATTAGCTTGTAATAATTATGAAATTATCGATATAGGAGTAATGGTTCCTGCAGATAAAATAATCAAATTAGCCATTGAACATCAAGTAAATATTATTGGATTAAGTGGTTTAATTACGCCATCACTCGATGAAATGGTATATGTAGCAAAAGAAATGGAAAGAGTAGGAATGAATATTCCATTACTCATTGGAGGTGCCACTACCTCTAAAATACATACTGCTGTAAAAATAGACCCGGTATATTCAGGCTCGGTAGTGCATGTACTTGACGCCAGCAAAAGTGTAACTGTTGCTAGTAGCTTATTAAGCAATGATCAAAAAGAAGCATTTCATAAAGATATCAAGGAAAGCTATGAGACAATGCGTGAAGCACATAAAGGCAAAAAATCAAATGTAGAATATGTAAGTATTGAAGATGCACGAAAAAATAAAATTAAAATTGATTGGAAGCTAGACCAGATTCAAGAACCTACATTTATTGGCACTAAAGTGTTTACAGATTACTCGATCGAAGAATTAATCGAATATATAGATTGGACCCCATTTTTTAGTACTTGGGAATTAAATGGTAAGTATCCCAGAATATTTGAAAATGAAAAATATGGTGCAGAAGCAAAAGAATTATATGATAATGCACAAAAATTATTAAAACGAATTGTAGATGAAAAGCTATTGATAGCTAAAGCAGTTATTGGAATTTTTCCTGCCAATTCGATTCATGATGATGATATTGAAATTTATGAAGATGAGTCACGTACTAAAATCAAGTGTACCTTACACCATTTACGCCAACAAGTAAAAAAAGCTCCTGGCATACCTAATATGTGCTTAGCTGATTTTATTGCTCCAAAAAATATCAAAAATGATTTTATAGGTGCCTTTGCGGTTACTGCTGGTTTAGATATAGAAAAAACTATTCAAGAGTTTGAGTCTCATCATGATGATTATAATTCTATATTATTAAAAGCATTAGCCGACAGATTAGCAGAAGCCTTTGCTGAGCGAATGCACGAAAGAGTACGTAAAGAATTTTGGGCATATAATATTGAAGAAAAATTAAGTAATGACGAATTAATTGAAGAAAAATATATCGGTATTAGACCAGCTCCTGGTTACCCTGCTTGTCCTGATCACACAGAAAAACCTTTATTATTTCAATTACTTGATGCAACAAAAAACACAGGAATATATTTAACGGAAAACAATGCTATGTATCCGGCAGCAAGTGTAAGTGGCTGGTATTTTGCTCATCCTGCAGCGCAGTATTTTGGAGTAGGTAAAATTGCAAAAGACCAAGTAATTGACTATGCTTCTAGGAAAAAATTATTACTTGACGAAACGGAAAAACACTTAAGTCCTAATCTAGGATATGAATAAGGTATTCTTAAATTATAATACCTTTATCTTATGAATTCTAAATGGGTTGTTATCTATACAAGATCTAATTTTGAAAAAAAATTAGCTCAACATCTTGACAAATTTAAGATTGAGAGTTATTTACCTATTCAGAAAATAAGAAAACAATGGAAAGACCGAAAAAAATGGGTAGATGAATTATTATTTAGGTCATATGTGTTTATCAGAAAGGAAGATTATGAAAAATCTCGCGAATCTATATGTAAGATTGATGGGTTTATTAGAGTATTATATTCAAACAACAAACCACTTTATGTAAGTAATATTGAAATTGAAAATTTAAAACAAATCACTTCTCAATCTTTTAAACTTACTATAGAATCTATCGACCCTAAAGAAGGAGATATCATCTTTTTAAAAGACTTTAATATTGAAGGCATTATAAGTAGAATAACAAAAGCAAATAAAGTCATTATTTATGTACCCACTCTTAACTATTACATAACAGTTTCTTATTCAGATATTAAATAAATTAAGTATATTTGTGCTATTGAGTTATGTCTTTTACCTGTAATTGACATAGCGGAGCTATTATAATAAATTCAATATGAATATAGAACATACGGATGAACAATGGACTGAAATTATACGTCCAAAATCATCACTATTCGATATAAAACTCAAAGAATTATGGTCATACAGAGATTTGGTTCTTTTATTTGTTAAAAGAGATTTTGTAAAAGATTATAAACAAACCATCCTCGGTCCATTGTGGTTTTTCATACAACCACTTATACAAACACTTACCTTTTTTTTCATTTTTAGTAAAGTTGCTAAAATTGGAACCGGAAAGCTTCCTCCTATTTTATTTTATTTATCGGGCATTACTATTTGGACATACTTTGCTGATTGTTTTAATAAAACATCAACTATTTTCATAAGTAATGCAGCAGTTTTTGGCAAAGTCTATTTCCCTAGATTAGTAACTCCTATTTCTATAGTTATCTCAAGTATGGTTAAATTTGGAATACAATTACTCTTATTTATTCTAATATATACATACTACTTGGTTTTTGAAAAGGTAGATATTCATTTGAATTTTACCATTTTATTATTCCCTTTTTATGTACTTATCATGGCTACTCTTGGATTAGGCCTAGGAATTATTTTTTCATCCTTAACTACAAAATACAAAGACTTAGTATTTTTATTGCAATTTGGAATTCAATTATTAATGTATGCTACACCTGTAATATACCCACTAGCTAATTTAAGTCCTAAGTACAAATCCTATTTATTAATGAATCCAATTACACCAATAGTTGAAGCTATTCGATATGGCTTATTTGGTGATGGCATATTTGATATATGGTATCTAGCATATAGCTTGCTTTTTTCAATCATAATATTAATCGTTGGGGTATTACTTTTCAATAAAGTAGAGAAATCTTTTATGGATACCATCTAATGAAATCTGATGAATTATGATTACGATTTTTAATACCAATATAATTTTTAAGCTATAAGAACTTTAGTAAGTGTTGCCATGATTACCTATAATCATGAAAAGTATATCCGACAAGCTATTAATAGTGTATTAATGCAAGAAGGTGAGTTTGATTTAGAATTGAATATAGTAAACGATGATTCTAACGATCAAACAGACCAAATTATAAAAGAGTTAATTGAAACAAACAAAAGTAATGTGCACATTAACTATATTAATAACCAAAAAAATAAAGGTATAGTAGAAAATTTTATTTTTTGTTTACATCAATGTAAAGGTGAATATATAGCTTTTTGCGAAGGAGATGATTATTGGAACACTAATGATAAAATTGAAAAGCAATTAAAAGCTATAACCAATAACATGGCTGTAATGATTGTTCACAAATCACAATTAATCTCTGATTACAGAAATTTAAAAAATACAATTATTCCAGATTATCCTATAGAAAATAATATCATTCAATTTAAAGATATTCTTAAACTTAATAAACTAAAACCTTGTCACACTTCCTCTTTCTTTATTAAAAGTAGTTGTATTGAATTAGACAAACTCTATACTTGTATACAAGGTGAATCTTTTGGTGATACTCCACTAATTGCACTTGTAAGTACAAAAGGACCAATACTAATGCTTGATGAAGTTTTATCGACTTATAGACTCCATAAAAATGGATTTTCTAATCAAACTATCGAAGAGAACTTACATGTAACAGAAAGTTATGTTAGTATTTTTACTAAAATGAAAAGTGTTATTGATATTAAATATCATACGTATATTGATAAAGCAATTAAAACAGCATATTATAAATTAGCAACTTTATATGGTGTAAAAGAGAAAAGAGAAATTGCTAAAAAATATTTTAAATTATCATTATGGGAAAATATTTATTTCTTTTTCCATAATTTCAAATCCTATGTTCTCCTTATTACATATTGTTATTTAAGTGAGCCATTCTATAAATGGTGTTTAGGGAAGTATAGGATTCTTAAAGGTAAATCAGTATAATTATATATTAAATCTATTTCAATGTCAAACACAGTTATACGAGTAGAACATTTATACAAACAATATAAACTAGGGGTTGTAAGTACACGTACTATATCTCACGATTTAAATAGATGGTGGCATAAAGTTAGAAATTTAGAAGATCCTTATTTAAAAGTATCTATAGAAAATGATCGAACAAAAAAAGGGAGTTCTGATTATGTATGGGCATTAGAAGATATTAATTTTGATGTTCAACAAGGAGATGTTTTAGGAATTGTAGGTAAGAATGGTGCCGGCAAATCTACCTTATTAAAAATTTTATCAAAAGTTACTAATCCAACAAAAGGACAAATCAAAGTAAAAGGTCGTATTGCATCTTTATTAGAGGTAGGTACTGGATTTAATCCAGAACTTACAGGCAAAGAAAATATCTATTTAAATGGAGCAATTCTCGGCATGACAAAAAGAGAAATCACTTCAAAACTGGATGAAATTATTGATTTTAGTGGCGTTGAGAGATATCTAGACACTCCTGTAAAGAGATACTCTTCAGGAATGTATGTACGATTAGCTTTTGGAGTAGCAGCACACTTAGAACCTGAGATATTAATTATTGATGAAGTATTAGCAGTTGGTGATGCAGAGTTTCAAAAGAAGTGTTTAGGTAAAATGAAAGATGTAAGTACTCAAGGACGAACAGTTTTATTTGTAAGTCATAACATGAGTGCAGTAAATAGCTTATGTACTAAAGGTATTTTACTTCAACATGGAAAGGTAATAAAAACAGGTACTGCAACAGAAATTACTGATTTTTATCAAAAAAATGCAATTGGACTAAATACTTCTAAATCTTGGGAAATCAGTTCAATTTATGAAAATATAAATCCTTTACAAATAAAATTGATTACTAAAGATCATCAACCTATTGAAAAAATACTGGTTACAGACGAATTTGGAGTAGAAATAATATATAAAGTAAATAATAGTAATTATAAACCAGTACCAACTATTCGTTTTTTGGGATTAGGTGATGAGGTAGCTTTTGCAACTGTAAATCCAACAATTAGTTCTACAAATGTAGCTGAAGGCATTTATAAAAGTATCGTTTGGATTCCTGCAAATTTTTTAAATGAGGGACATTATAGAATTGGTTTATCTATTTCAACTTTAGCTCCTTTAGTAATTCACTATAATGACAATGATTGTATTAATATTGAAGTGATTGATGATTTAAATGCACCTACTAGAAATGAATATAAAGGTAAGATGCAAGGTTTTGTAAGACCACTTTTAAAATGGGAAAACTCTAAAATTTAATAAATATGAAAGTAGTAATTTTTGCTGGTGGATTAGGTACCAGAATTTCTGAAGAATCACATTTAAAACCTAAACCAATGATTGAAATTGGTGACAAACCCATATTATGGCATATCATGAAGATATATGAAAAATATGGACATAATGAATTTATCATCTGTTTGGGATATAAAGGCTATGTGATAAAAGAATATTTTATGAATTATTTTATGCACCAATCTGATGTAACTATTGATTTGAGCAGTAACCAAATTGAAGTGCATCAAACCAATGCAGAATCTTTTAAAATCACTCTAGTAGAAACCGGTTTAAATACTCGTACTGCTGGAAGATTGAAAAGAGTAAAGGCATTTATTGGTGATGAAGACTTCATGCTTACCTATGGTGACGGATTAGCTGATATCAATATTAATGAATTAATAGATTTTCATAAGAAGCATGATAAAATTTGTACGTTAACAGCCATATTACCTGAAGGTAAATTTGGCGGATTACAAATTGAAGAGAATGGTCAGGTTTCACAGTTTCAAGAAAAACCAAAAGGCGATGGTCATTGGATTAATGGAGGTTTCTTTGTATTGAAAAATGAAATATTTAATTACCTGAAAGAAGATATGGATGATATTATGTGGGAAGAAAAACCGATGAACGATTTGACAAAAGACAATCAATTAGTAGCCTTTAAGCATCACGGATTTTGGAGATGTATGGATGCATTAAGAGATAAAGTAATATTGGAAGAATTGTGGACAAAAGGCAATGCCAATTGGAAAGTTTGGTAATAACTGTTTATCTTTCACAACAATATCATAACTAAAATCAAACATTAATTTAAGAAATAAACATTAATTTTACTCTAAATATTATACTATATGAATTTACTCATTATTGGTAATCTAGGTTATGTAGGCCCTGAACTAATTAAATATCTTAGAAAAAATTTTCCTTCTTATAATCTAATCGGTTATGATATTGGATATTTTCAAATGCAATATACTACTCCTTTTATTGCTCCTGAATTATTGCTGCAAAAACAATTATATGGCGACATACGTAATTTTAATTATGATATACTAAATAATGTTGATGCGGTTATTCAACTAGCAGCTATTTCAAATGATCCTATTGGAAATAAATTTGAAGCACCTACAATGGATATTAACTGCCATTATGCTGTTAAAATAGCAGCTGAAGCCAAAAAAAGAGGGGTTAAATCATTTGTATATGCCTCTAGCTGTAGTGTATATGGTATAAATGAAGGAGTTGCTAAAACTGAACAATCAGAAGTAAATCCATTAACAGCTTACGCAAAATCAAAAATAGAAACTGAAAAAGAATTAGTTCAATTTGCAGATGATCATTTTCATATCACTTGTTTACGTTTTGCAACAGCTTGTGGCATGAGCGATCGTTTACGTTTAGACTTAGTATTGAATGATTTTGTTGCGAATGCAATTGTAACTAAAAAAATAGAAATTTTAAGTGATGGTTCTCCTTGGCGACCACTTATAAACGTAAAAGATATGGCTAGAGCTATTGATTGGGCTATCCATCGTAAAAACGAAGGAGGCAATATGCTTGTAGTCAATACAGGTTCTGATGAATGGAATTATCAAATTAAAGACTTGGCCTATGCTGTTCAAAAAATAATCAAAGGTGTAGATGTTGAGATTAATGCTAATGCACAACCAGATAAACGATCTTATAAAGTTGATTTTAGCTTATTTAAATCTTTAGCACCCAATCATCAACCAGAATATAATCTAGAAAAAACTATTCAAGGTTTAGTAGATGGTTTACATGCAATCCATTTTAATGACAGTCAATTTAGAAATTCAAATTTAATTCGATTAAATGTCATAAATACATTGCTTAATTCAAATGTTATTGATAATAACTTACAATTTATCTAAATGATTTTTCATAAGACTCCTCTTGAAGGCTGCTATACTATTGAATTTAGTCCAATGGCCGATGATAGAGGATGGTTTTCTCGCGTATATTGTCAAAAAGAATTTGAAGCTATTGAACATCAACATTCTTTTGTTCAATTCAATCATTCATTCAACCATAAAAAAGGTACGATTAGAGGTATGCATTATCAAAATCCACCTTTTCAAGAAATCAAATTGATTCGATGTATCAGCGGCGCAGTATATGATGTGGTAATTGATTTAAGAAAAAATTCACCTACTTTTTTACACTATTTTGGAGTTGAATTAAGTGCTCAAAACCATATGATGATATACATACCACATGGATTTGCACACGGATTTCAAACGCTTGAAGACGAGACACAACTTATATATCACCAC